>JAIKZS010000162.1 GCA_024682035.1 Bacteroidaceae bacterium | reverse complement strand
CGCTCGGTGGCATTTTCCACCAAATGGATGATCTTGGAAACCGTACTTTCACCATAGGTTTTGGTGGTGCGCATGGTGATGACACCACTCAAATTGATGCACCCTGAGATAACTTCATCGCCTATGGTCAGGTCGCGCGGTACACTCTCTCCTGTCAGGGCCACCGTATTAAGCGCACTATTGCCTTGTATAACAACGCCATCGAGGGGCACTTTCTCACCCGGTTTGATCACGATGATGTCGCCAATTGCCACTTGATCGGGATGCACATCGATTGTTTCATGGCCTTTTTGCACATGCGCCACATCAGGGCGTATGTCCATTAAATGACTGATGCTTTCGCGACTTTTGCCTTCGGCATATCCTTCAAACAATTCACCTATTTGGAAGAATAGCATGACAAATACGGCTTCAGGGAACTGACTTTCTGCGCCGGGCAGGAAACCGATGGAGAAGGCGCCGATGGTGGCTACCGACATGAGGAAATGCTCATTGAAAGCATCGCCATGAAGCACACCTTCGATGGCCTCCTTCAAAGTACCATGTCCTATCAATAAATAAGGAATTAAATAAATAAGGAGCAGTTGCCACATGGGTAGCTGTACTTGGTGCTCTATGATGACTGCCGCAATGAGTAGTAAGATAGTAATGACAATTTGAACAATCTGTCCTTTTGTGTTATGATGATGATGGTGGTGATGATGCCCATGTTCGTGTCCATGTTCATGATTATGTTCGTGTTCATGTTCATGGTCATGTTGGTGATCGTGCTTGTGGTTACAACAAGCATGGCAGGCATGATCGTGCTGCTCATGATGCTGTTCATGTAAAGAAATTGCCATACTCTTGTGCGTTTTTTAGTTTTACGCTACAAAAGTATGGCAAATGTTTCGCAACCCAGTTGCAAAAAGCAATCTGGTTTTATTTCTTAAACAAAGAAGCAATCCAAAGTACAACGATAGCACCAATGGTACCTGTGCCGACCTCACCAATCAAACCACCCCATTCAATACCCAGCAGTCCGAATATCCAGCTACCAACAGCACCACCAACGATACCCAGCAACAGATTCAGCAATACGCCGAAACCACCACCTTTCATAATTTTGCCTGCCAAGAAACCGCAGACACAGCCAATAATAATACTAATGATAATACCCATAATGCTTATATTTTTAGTTCAACAATATCAAGCTTTTTGCAAAGTCTTGTAAGAGATAAAGAAAACACAGGCACACATCAATGAAAAGACCACTCTCAGGTCGATGCCTTGCGTCAATACCATGTCAATCTGCTGGTAAAGAGCGTTCTTCACCAAACCGGCTCCACCGAAAGCAAAGAACAGCAACAATGATATAGCAATCATAACAGCATTCCAAACCCGAGGCAACCAATCGTATTGTGCCTGACGGTTGGGAAGCTCTCGCATCACCCGTTCAGTGAAACCATCGTCGGCTATCTCCTGCCTACTCTGCTTCATAAATTGTTCTATCAGTCGGTCGTTATCTTCCATATCCGTTTTGTTTTAAATAATTAGCCATCTTTTCTTTTCCACGGCTCAGATGGCTTTTTACCGTTCCTTCTGCCAATCCTGTTATTTGGGCAATCTTCTTAATCTCCAATTCCTCCATATAAAACAGGGTAATACATGTTCTCTCTGCTTCTTTCAGCTGTTTCATGGCAGCATACACATCCATCTTCTTGCCAAGGTCTTGCTGCTCATGGCTATAAGTGGCGTCGGCAGTTACCACATCGAGGTCTGAAGAAGGTTTTACACTGCGAATATAATCAAAAAAAACATTATATGCAATTCTGTAAAGCCAAGTTGAAAAATTAGCAGTTCCCTTGAAACTATTCAAATTGGTATAGGCTTTGATAAATGTGTCTTGTGCCAGATCGTCACTCAGCTCCTTGTCACCACAAGTCTGGTTCAGGAAGAACCGTCGCACTTGCGATTGATACTTCCTGACCAGCTGGTCGAATGCACTTTTGTTGTGCAAAACCACCACTTGTGTCACCAATGACATGTCACTCAGTGAGTTAATCATTTCTCTGTTAATCTTTGAAAGAAGAGTCCTCAGTATTATTAGTGCTGTTCTGTCTGTTATAAAGATCCTTCTGGTGGTTGTGAGCCAATAGCTGACTTACTCCGTTAGCTACGATGAACAGGCCGATGCAAGCCAAAGCGATACTGTCGGTCAGGAAATACATGAAGATGCTGAATGCTATGCCAATGCCCACATTTTTCACTCCCTTTTCGTACAGACCCTTGTCATCGTAGTATTCATTCTCCATACCTAAGCTTTTGGAAAGGTCGTCTGGTAAAGGTTGTCCGCTTTCAACAATCTTCTGTGCCAGTTCATACTTCTTCTTGCGGTTAAAATAGCGGTATAGCAGTACCGCAACGATGATGACGATGGGCAGGAACACAAACATGAATCCGCCAAGTATCATTCCGCCAATGGCCGTGCTGGCAGCAGGACCTCCCCATTCAGAGATGCCTGTTTCATTGATGATATCAATGAGCTCCTCCTTTGTCATCATATAATCCTCATTCTGTGTCACTCTGTTGATGCTGTCGCTCTTTGCTACACTCTGTGGATCGAAAGTTGTAATGCTCAGTGTGTCACCTTTGGTGGAGGGGGCATCGCTGATTTCATACACCACCTTATTGCCGTTCTTATCGGTGGTGCTCACTTCGTGGCTTTGTGCCATCATAGCGGTTATTCCCATTACGGCTACCGTCCATGTCATGATTATTCTTTTCATATTTGCAATTGTTTTGTTACGTTATTTTACTCATTAGACGCATGAAGTTCGCCTAAAAGTTGCAAGCCATGTCATTTTTTCTTCATTATTTCCCTACAAAGTTATATTTTTGCACAGATAAAGGACTAAAAATGATGAAAAATCTCTCACCAGCATTCATAGCACAGATGGAAACCTTGTTAGGTGCAGCAGCAACGGCACAATTGCAAGAAACCATACAAGGAGAATCACCTGTGAGCATACGCCTCAATCCCACTAAACCGGTGGAGGGTGCGTCCAATATATATAATAAGGTGTGCTGGTGTGATGATGGCCGTTATCTTTCCAGCAGACCGCAGTTTACTTTCGACCCTTTGTTGCATGCCGGCAACTACTATGTGCAAGAGGCCTCGTCAATGGCTTTGTGTCAAATATTCCGTCAATATTTGTCAGGTCCCCTGGCTGTGCTGGACCTTTGTGCTGCCCCTGGTGGTAAATCCACTTTACTCCGAGCCTGTCTGCATAAAGACAGTATATTGATTTGCAACGAAATTTTGCGTAACCGAGCCCAAGTACTGGCAGAAAACATGGTGAAGTGGGGCCAT
>JAIKZS010000159.1 GCA_024682035.1 Bacteroidaceae bacterium | reverse complement strand
GAACAATACCGGCCAGACAAAGCCAAGGAGCAATGGCGGCAGCGTTTGGAAGAGATAGAACAAGAAAAGAACAGACTGACCACACTACTAGAGCTATGAAAGCTGTGAGATATCCAACAGACCCAACTCAACGTGTTGCTTTGAAAAACCGCTATGTGGCTGCTTTAGGTCTGATGAAAAGAGCAGATGGCAGCAACAGGTTGAAGTGGTGTCAAAAAGAGTGGAGGAAAATCCGTCGTAGTATTCCTCAGGGCTCTCATTTCCCGTCAGACATCAGAAAAGTGCTTAAAGCAGAGTATCCTAAACTGGTGGTCTATTATCTCTTATATAGGCAAGTACAATCCCTTGTGCATTCAAAGGTTGTAAAAAAACTATACGAGATATTCTCGTATTCAGCATGTCGTCCTATCATAGCCCATTTCTTTATGGACAGTAAAAATGGGTTTAACTTGGGCGTGTGTCATTATTGTGGAACTGCATATATCAACAAATATATAGTAAAGGGAGACCAAGACGGACTGGATATCATCAATAATGCAAGCGTCAATGAATTAGGAAAACTTTTGCATATAAAAACGCCAACGACACTTCAATTTATTGACCGTAAGAAACCATACATGACAGTGGCACAGTTTAACAGTGTGGGTGTATTTAGATGCTCTGATAAATTTCACACAATATTTCCACAATATGCTGACAAGAACCACTTTGATCTTGACCATGTTTTAGACAAAGGTAATTGCCCTATAACAGCAATTAGTCTGATGAATTTCGTACCCTCTTGCAGTGTATGTAACGAGAAATTGAAAAAACAAAAAGTGCTGGGAGTTGGAGGCGTACCATCTGTGGAATTAAGTCCTTCGAGCAGAACATTTGATTTTGACCGCCAAGTGGAGTTTATGCTTATTCCGAAAGCAGGTAAGAAGATAGGCAACAGACCTACAAGGCATGCGGACGACTATGATTTGGAAATAGTGGTAAAGAAACCTGCTTATGATATTTTTGTGGAGTTATTCCATTTACGCGAGCGGTATGAGTTTCATAAGATGGAGGGCTTGTTTTGGTTGGAATTGAAGTACAGATATACTGATAGTCGTATAGCGATGATGGCAAATTCGCTGCATGACGCTGACTTTTCTGTAAGGAGAATAAAGGATGACATATTTCAGCGTCAGCTGGACGAGAGAGAACGCTGTTTTGAGAAACTAAAGAGGGATATATTAAAATAATAAGGAGTGCTGTTGCAGCAGCACCCCCCAATTAGGTGAGAGAATGATTACTTGCCGGAATCATTCTGATTGTACTTAGGCCTGTCACCGCCATGATTGCGCTTGTAGGTATCGATTCGCTCTTCCTCCCACTTGCCAGCTCCCTCTGCAGTTGAGGGGCGCCCAATAATGGTCATATTTGTGAAGTCCTTACCATCTGCTCGATGCTCCGCTTTGCGACGCTCAGGGTCTTTTGTGGTGCCCACGTAAACCGTCTTATGGCCATCGTGCAGTTCATATTTGTAAGTATCCTTCTTTGCCATTGGCTTGGTTGCTTTACGCCTGCTCCTTTTCAGGCACTGTGAGAACTTGTCCAAGGTTCTCGGGTTAGACATGGGATTCGGACTATCCCGTTATTTTTCTCTACGACAAAAACGTTGCCATTGGAAAAAAGAATGCCAAAATGACATACTTTATGTCTAAATTTCGTGAATTTTTCACGATATTTGAAAATAAATTCGTTTTCTAAGAAAATTTATCATATATTTGTATCGCTCTTTGATCTTAGACAATTATGATAGCAGAATTTAAAATTAAAAACTTTTTCTCTTTGAAGGATGAGCAGACGTTAAGTTTTATCCCTACTAACGATAGTACTTCTCGTGATATCTATACAGAAGAGGTAGCGGACGATGTTTCTCTTTTGAAAATAGGTTGCATCTATGGATCCAATGCTTCGGGTAAGACAAACATCTTAAAAGCGCTTGACTTCTTTTCCCGGTTTATGGTTGATGACAGCCTAAACAAGGGGGATGAAATAGGTGTTGTGCCATTCTTGCTGGATGACGGGTCTTGGCAGGAGCGTACACAGTTTGAAATGACTTTCTATCTGAAACGTGAGAAGTATAAACTCAATCTGGTGTTGGATAACAAGGTTATTTATGAGGAGACCTTGCAAGTTTATTCTTCAATTCAGCCTACTTTACTTTACAAGCGTACATATAATGCCGAAAAAGATGCTACGGATATTGTATTTGGTGGCAAAGTTGGATTGGTCAAGAAAAGTAGAGAGGCCATAGAAGGTAATACTTTCAATAAACTAACGGTTATTGCTGCTTTCGGAAAGTCAAATGTAGAGAAGTCCCGTCTGAATCTGGTATATGAGTTCTTTTCCCAGAGGATTGTCCCTATCATGTATCCGCAGAGCAGTTTGATGGGCTTTACAAAACGTCAAATTACTAAAGATAAGGATGGGCGCTTGAAGAAATTCATCCTGCATTTCTTGCAGGCATCTGACTTTAATATCTCAGATATTGCCATTCATGAAGAGGAGGTGAACATTACGCCGGAAATGGAATTGATGATTAAGAACACATCAGGTATATCCGCCAAAGCAAAAGAGGAGATCCTGAAAAAGGGAACTTTACACTCGGACGAGATGTTCTTTGTGCACCATACAAGTAATGGAGATAAGGAACTTGACGAGGAGTTGGAGTCTCGTGGTACTAAGAGATATATGGGATTGGCAACAATCCTTTATGACCTGTTGGTTCGTGGCATCATTCTTCCTGTTGATGAAATAGAGACAAGTATTCATTATGAACTGCTCTCATATTTTATCAAAGTATTCCTTGTAAACAGC
>JAIKZS010000050.1 GCA_024682035.1 Bacteroidaceae bacterium | reverse complement strand
TCCTTGCTGTATTCTTGGGGATGCAGCTCACCAAATAAAAAATCAGAATGATTTGAGAATTCACATGAGTACATGACTTTATCGCCCATTAGTCATAATACTCGATCGTGAGTTCCTCGTTCACGTTGAAGTCGTCTTGGTATCTGTCATCATTCAGATATATAAGCTGCAAGCCCCTGTATATAGATGGCACCTTCAGCGTGTCTAACAGATGCCATCGGGGTGGTCCATAATCATAAGAACTCCTATCAAGTAGTATTCTGTTTGATACATAATCAAAAGAATAGTAACCACCGCCAATGCATTGGTCTCCAGGCAATAGTAGGTCTTTATGCAGACTAACCATTCCCAAGCGGAAATAACCATCCATCGTTATGATAAATTTGGGGAGATTCATAGTGCTTTTCAAATTTGAATGGATAGATTTGTTGCTACTGTATCTATTGTTAGTGCAAAATTACGCATAAATCTGCAGATTCTTTTCAGAAAACGCTGGCTTTTGTACTTTTCCTCCCTTTTTCATGGTAGCATTGTAATTGAATGGACGAATTATATCGTGTGCGACTTTACTTAATTATTCTTAAAAGTACAGGTAAATCGCTTGCGATATAAAATACACTCTTTATATTTGCATCGCGAGCGACAGAAATTAGTTGCTTGAGCTAAGAATAATGTCAAACAATAGAAAGGAGTATAATATGATGATTTATGATTTCAAGGCTCTCACGAGCAAAGGTAAAGAGATTGATTTCTCACAGTTTAAGGGTAAAGTACTGCTGATAGTTAATACTGCCAGCAAATGTGGATTAACCCCTCAGTTTGCCGGACTGGAAAAACTGAACCAGTTATATAAAGATAAAGGACTGGTGATTATTGGATTCCCTTGCAATCAGTTCAAGGAGCAGGATCCTGGTACGGATGGACAAATTGAAGAATTTTGCCAGCTAAACTATGGTGTTACCTTCCAGATCATGAAGAAAATTGACGTTAATGGTGCTGCTGCAGATCCTATCTTCAAGTTCTTGAAAGAGCAGGCACCTGATGAAGAATACAACGGTTTGAAAGCAAAAGCTGCCAAGGCGCTCTTCAAGAAAATCAGCGACAGTGTTGAGAATGAGAGTGACATCAAATGGAACTTTACGAAGTTCTTGATTTCTAAGGATGGCAAGACAATTAAACGTTTTGCTCCTGTTACTGAACCCAAGGATTTTGAAAAAGATATTGAAGCAATGCTTGCCTAAATAGAGGATAATAATTATGCATAAGGAATTATTGCTTGACAATCAGGTTTGCTTTCGCCTTTACACAGCTTCAAGGCTTGTTACTCAGGCCTATACTCCCATACTAAAGCGTCTGGACATTACATACCCACAGTATCTTGTACTCATGGTGCTGTGGGAAAAGGACGGACTGCCAGTGAATGAGATAGCCCATCGTTTGCTGTTGGAGACTAATACGGTAACTCCGTTGCTGCAACGCATGGAGGCACAGAACATTGTGGTCCGCGAGCGTGGTAAAGAGGATAAACGTCAGCAAATTGTGTCGCTGACAGAAAAGGGTTGGAAAATGGAAGAAATGGCTTACGACATTATTCCTGCTGGCATGGAAGAGGAGTTGAGGACTTGTCCGCTAAAATTAGAAGACTATACGCAACTTGCCCAAGAATTAGATTCCATAATAGCAACTCTCAAAAAGAAATAATAGCCAATGTTCAAGGAAATCAATAAAAAGAGCTATTAAGTCATGGACAGAATACTATCATACATAGTGCGTATAGTAGTGTGGCTCTCTGGTCTTGTCAAACCTTTGTCGCATTGGGGCATTTGTTCTTATGAAACATACACTAAAGGGGCTCCATTGAAGATATTGCTGGTGGGTTATAATGGTGCCAGAAACACAGGTGCCGATGCACGCGTGGTGGCGCTGACTCAACAACTGCAACAGGCACTGGGTGCCAAAGAGGCAACGCTGACAGTAATGACGCTGAACGAGGAAAACACGAAGGGTTACTTTACTGATTCTGTGCGGATTCTGCCTTTTACCACCATGTTCATCTTCACATTGCTCAAGGCTTGTTCACAACATCATGTAGCCATTTTGTGCGAGGGTTCAACCTTGACGCCTACCTTTGCAGAGGCTTTATGTGTGTTTTATTGTGAAGCGGCTGGTATTATGGCCAAGCAAGGTAAACCTTGTATTGCTTATGGTTCTGAAGTAGGACATTTGAACGGATGGCTTGCCCAACTGAGCCGAGACCTGTGCCGTGACAC
>JAIKZS010000075.1 GCA_024682035.1 Bacteroidaceae bacterium | reverse complement strand
AAGGACTCCTGCCAGAATTCAGTTCAGGCGATGAGAAGTATTATTATTTCTTGTTTCGTAAGCAGATTGGATAATATTTGTTATTTTTGCAGAAAAATATAATAGCATGGTACTGAACTATATTTGGATAGCTTTTTTTGTCGTGGCTTTTTGCGTAGCCCTTGGAAAACTTCTTATAATAGGTGATACTGAGGTTTTTACGACGCTCGTCAACTCAACATTCGATTCTTCTAAGAATGCCTTCGAAATATCAATAGGACTAACAGGTTTGTTGGCTTTTTGGTTGGGCATCATGAAAATAGGAGAAAAAAGTGGTATGATAAACGCCCTATCCAGATTCTTGAGTCCTATTCTATGCAAATTGTTCCCTGATATTCCGAAAGGGCATCCGGCCTTGGGATCTATATTTATGAATCTGAGTGCCAATATGTTAGGACTGGATAATGCTGCTACCCCCTTGGGACTGAAAGCGATGGAGGAATTGCAGTCGTTGAATCCCAAAAAAGATACGGCTACCAATCCTATGATTATGTTCTTGGTCATCAACACCTCTGGTCTGATTCTTATCCCCATCAGCATCATGATGTATCGAGCACAAATGGGAGCAGCACAACCTACCGATATTTTCATTCCTACACTGATCACTACTACCATTTCTACTATGGTGGGCATATCGGTAGTCAGTATCTCGCAGCACATCAATTTATTCAACAAAGCCATTTTATCATTAGTAGCAGGTATTGCACTGTTTTTCAGTTTGTTAATGTGGCTATTCATGACTGTTAGCCGCGAAGCTATGGGTACATACTCTACATTGGTGGCTAACATCGTTCTCTTTGGCATCATCATTATTTTCATTGTCTGGGGATTGTGGAAAAAAGCAAATGTATATGATGCCTTCATTGAAGGAGCCAAAGAGGGATTCGGCACAGCTGTCAGGATCATTCCCTATTTGGTGGCGTTCTTGGTGGGTATCGGCGTTTTCCGTGCCTCGGGAGCTATGGATATCTTAGTAAATGGCATAGGATGGCTTGTGGGCCTTACAGGTGTTGATACAACATTTGTAGGTGCTTTGCCCACAGCTTTGATGAAATCGCTTAGCGGAAGTGGTGCCAATGGTTTGATGATTGATACCATGCAACAATACGGAGCCGACTCATTGGTAGGTAGAATGAGTTGCGTGGTACGTGGAGCGTCTGACACTACCTTCTACATTTTAGCCGTCTATTTTGGCAGTGTGGGCATTACCAAGACACGCAATGCTGTTACTTGTGGTTTGCTGGCCGATTTATCTGGCATCATTGCTGGCATTTTTATCAGTTATTTGTTCTTTTTCTAAAACTGAAATATGATTACATTTCAAACAGAGCAGATGGATATGCCTGCAATTAATCAGGCAAAGGTAAGAGAATGGATAAAGTTAGTTGCTGCCAGTTACCATAAAAGAGTCGGTGAAATCGCCTATTTTTTCTGTAATGACGACAAGATATTGGAAGTAAACCGCGAATACTTGCAACATGATTATTATACGGATATCATTACCTTCGACTACTGTGAAGGCAACAGACTAAGTGGTGATCTTTTCATCAGCATCGATACGGTTCGTTCTAATTCGGAGCAATTGGGGACACCTTATGACACAGAATTGCATCGTGTAATCATACATGGTGTATTGCATCTTTGTGGCATCAACGACAAGGGTCCAGGTGAGCGTGAAATCATGGAAGCTGCAGAAGACAAAGCTTTAGCTTTGTATAATAACATCGCAAACTAAAATAATAGAAACTTTTTTACTATTTTTGCATACAGAACGAGAGAGAATATGGAGTTTAAGTATGACATAGTAGTGATTGGTGCAGGGCATGCTGGCTGTGAAGCAGCAGCTGCTGCTGCTAATCTTGGATCGAAGACATGTCTGATAACGATGGACATGAACAAGATTGCGCAAATGAGTTGTAATCCTGCTATTGGTGGCATTGCGAAAGGGCAAATCGTGCGCGAAATTGATGCCATGGGAGGATTTACAGGCATCGTCACTGATAAAACAGCCATTCAGTTCCGCATTTTGAATCGCTCGAAAGGTCCG
>JAIKZS010000055.1 GCA_024682035.1 Bacteroidaceae bacterium | reverse complement strand
ATTTGTTGGCAACTGCCTGTGCCAGTAGCATATTCCTCCATGCGAGGATACTTGCGTCCCTGAGCGAACAACAACAACCGGCCTTCGGGCAAAAACTCATTGACCATGCGCAGGGCGGCATCTAAATAACCACCAGTGTTGTCGCGTAAGTCAATGATGAGACCTTTACAATCCTGATGAGTCAATAACGCTATTGAGTTCAGCAGTTCCACATGGGTAGTACGGGCAAACTTGTCGATTTTTATATAACCATACTGGTCGTCGATCATGTAGGCAGCATTGATGGAGTTCTGAGGAATGTCGCCTCTCACCACGATGAAGTCCAGCAAATCTTTCTCTCCTGCACGTTTCACCGATATTTTTACCTCGCTACCCTTAGGGCCTTTCAAATGCTCTTTGGCCGTGCGCTCATTTACGATGTCGCCCACAAACAGACTATCGTTTACTTTTACGATACGGTCGCCAGCCATGATGCCCACCTTTTCGGATGGTCCACCTGGGATAACGCTATTGATGTGGATGGTATCATCTTGGATAACAAACTGGATGCCAATGCCGCTGAACTTTCCTTCCAGTTCAGAATTAACCTCTTCGGCATCTTGGGCAGGGATGTAGGTAGAGTGGGGGTCGAGCTGAGCCAATATCTGTGGCAAAGCACCTTCTACCACATCGGTCATCTCTATCGTATCGACATACTGGTCTTCTACAATGCGCATCAAAGCATTGATCTTGTTGGACGAGCTGTTGATAATGCCCAGTCGGTTACCACCATAATGCTTGCTGTAAAAGGTACCAATCACGATGCCACCAATCACACTTAAAGCAATGATCAAAGGTATAAATCTTGTCGTCTTGTTGCTATTTGCCATTTTCTCTCAAAATCTTAAATGTCAATATTCATATATACCACTTCTATGCCAGCTTTTTTCAGGAGTTGCAAACCATCGTCAAGTCGATATTGACGCGCATACACCACGCGCTTGATGCCCGCTTGGATAATCAGTTTGGAACATTCAATGCACGGAGCGTCAGTAACATAAAGCGTGGCGCCCTCGCTGTTGTTGTTGGAACGGGCAATCTTGGTGATGGCATTGGCCTCGGCATGCAGCACGTAGGGATAAGTCACATTGTGCTCATCTTCACATACGTTTTCAAAACCTGATGGAGTGCCATTATAACCGTCGGAGATAATCATCTTGTCTTTCACGATGAGTGCCCCCACCTGACGGCGTTTGCAATATGAATTTTCCGACCAGATCCTTGCCATGCGCAAGTATCTCTTGTCAAGTTCTATTTTCTTCTCTGTATTATTCATTATTGGTTCTTAGGGTATAAAGCCATTACATAAGTTATTTCATCATTGTCAGGACACTTATAATATATATAGAGGGCATTAGCGTCGCCACTGTATTTATAGGCTCTGCTCAAGCCTTTTTGAAATTGGACGGCCAAGATGTCAGTCTCTTCAGTGGTCCATTTCAGATCAGAGATGTTCAGTAATCGCGTCTCGGTATTGGTCCTCCAAGTGCCGGAAAAGTTCGATTCCACCACCTTGCCCGCGATGGTACCTGAAAAATAACCATCAATACTGGCGCCAATGAACTCAAATTCATAGTTACCGTTTTTCCTTTGAATTTCAATGCTCCTGGCTTCCGCCTCTCTGTCGTCGAGCCAGAAATTCACATGCGCTTTGGAATTGCCTTCGCGGAAAATATAGCTTAATTTCCACACCTTGCCCGTGAAAATGGTTTTTGCATCATCTTCCTTATGGCATCCACTCATGGTGGGCAACAGTAAGAGGGCAATGAGCGCCACAGCTAAATAGGAAATGTATTTCTTCATGACTTAATTCCATTACGGGTTAATAGTGCATCGATAGTAGGCTCTTGTCCCCTGAATCGCTTGTATAATGTCATAGGATGTTCAGTTCCCCCCTTTGACAAGATATTTTCTCGAAACGAGGTAGCGGTGGCTTCATCGAAGATGCCATGCTCCTTGAACAATGCAAAGGCATCGGCATCGAGCACCTCGGCCCATTTATAACTGTAGTAGCCAGCTGAGTAACCTCCGGCAAAGATGTGAGAGAACTGTACACTCATGCAAGTGCCGTCAACAGGTGGGAGTAGTTGTGCCTTTTCCCAAGCTTTTCGCTCATAGGCTTCCACATCTCCCTCGAATGCTTGTTGACGCGTGTACCAAGCCATGTCGAGCAGACCAAAACTAACTTGGCGCAGGCAACCATAGGCCACATTGAAGTTCTGTGAGTCAATAATGCTCTGCACCAAATCGTCGGGCAGCAACTCATCGGTCTGGTAGTGACGCGCAAAGGTATGGAGGAAATCTTTCTCAACTGCATAGTTCTCCATAAACTGAGAAGGCAGCTCTACAAAGTCCCAGAATACATTCGTACCACTCAGACTCTCATAAGT
>JAIKZS010000042.1 GCA_024682035.1 Bacteroidaceae bacterium | reverse complement strand
TATTCTTACAGCCAACATGTTCAAAGGAGTTTACCACCGTCGTGGATATGAAGGACGCTTGTTGAGCCGTAGTATAGAAGATAGTGCCACTGTTACTTCTCCCCTTATTCCCTGGAGCAGTTGTGGTATGACACAGGCTACTATCTTAGGGGTGCCTACCCTCACCTACCTACCCTATTGTTTCTTCAACATTATCAGTCCATTGATGAGTATCACAATTGCGGCCATAGGCTACAAGATATTCAAAAAGAAAGAGGTAGCCTCATCTTAAATACATTATCAGAATAACAAAGGAAAAAGACTAACTCCTGAAAGGAGGTAATCAATACACAACTAAGCCTATTAACCCACAAATGATAATCATCAGAATGGGATTGGCTTTGAAACGACTGGTGGATACAAAGGCCAATAGGAATAACAAACAACTGATGATAAACTGATAGCGGCTGTCGGTAAAACTACCAAAGTTCTCGGCCGTCATCAACAATAAAGCCGCCGCTGCCAGTAAACCGATAACGGCTGGTCGAAGGCCTTTGAATACAGCCTCTACCAACGGATGATGCTGGTATTTCAGAAAAAACTTACTGATAGTGAGCATCAAAATAAAAGAAGGTAACACCACTGCAAAAGTGGCCACGATGCTGCCCCACACACTGCCCGTTGTAGAATAGCCCACATAAGTAGCACTATTGATACCAATTGGTCCGGGAGTCATCTGACTAACAGCCACAATATCTGTAAATTGCTGAGGGGTAAGCCATTCATATTTGGAAACCACCTCACCCTGAATGAGGGAAATCATGGCATAGCCACCACCGAAGCCAAACAAGCCAATCTTGAAAAATGTCCAGAATAATTGTAAATATAGCATTAGTTGTGGGTTTTATTCATTGACCATTTACCATACAAATAACCGCCTAAACCTGCTGCAATGATAATCCATATTGGAGAGAAACCCAATAACCAGATGAGCAAGGCACTGACTACAGGAATCCAGATGGTGTACTTGTTGAGTTTGGCTTTTTTGCCCATGCGGAACACAGGGGCAGCAATTAAAGCCACTACGGCAGGGCGAATACCCTTAAATACTTTCTCTACATATGGATTGTCTTTATAGGTGGCAAAAAACATCGCAATGGCGAGAATCATCAGGAAAGAGGGTAACACACTGCCCAAACTGGTGACTAAACTGCCTTTGACACCTCGAAGTCTATAGCCAACAAAGATAGCAATATTGACGGCAAGAATGCCGGGAGCCGACTGCGCAATGGCAAGCAGGTCGAGAAAATCGTCCTGCTCTATCCATTTACGCTTCGTTACTATCTCGTCTTCTATTAGCGGTACCATGGCGTATCCACCACCAATGGTAAACGCACCAATTTTAAAAAATATTTTAAAGGCTTCTAAGTAAAAATTCATTTCTTATTATTTTGTACCCACTTGCGCGCATTGACAAATGCTTCTATCCATGGCGTTACCTCATCACTCAGGCGGTCTGCTGGATAGTTACCACATTGCCATGGGAAGAAGGCGCGCTCCAAATGAGGCATGATAGCCACATGGCGACCATCTGCGCTGGCCAATCCTGCTACATCGAAATCACTACCATTTGGATTGGCTGGATACTGACTATAGTTATACTTAGCCACGATATTGTAATCGCTTTCCTTACTCTTCAAACTGAACTTACCCTCAGCATGAGCCACCCAGATACCTATTTTATTGCCACTGAGGCTACCGAACATCACGCTGTTATTCTTAGGAATATTCAAGCTGACAAAGCATGACTCAAACTTATGACTGTCGTTGTGTACCATCTTGCCAATGTCTTCACGATCAGGTGAGAGGAGGTTCAGCTCCATCATGAGCTGGCAACCGTTGCAAACGCCCAATGACAAGGTGTCAGGACGGGCATAGAAACGATTTAAAGTTTCTTTTGCTCGTTCACTATAGCGGAAAGCACCTGCCCAACCTTTGGCAGAACCCAGTACGTCACTGTTAGAAAAGCCTCCGCAGAAGACAATCATATTGATGTCATCCAAGGTTTCACGTCCACTCTCCAAGTCTGTCATGGTTACATCCTTCACATCAAAACCAGCCAAGTAGAGCGCATAAGCCATCTCGCGTTCACTGTTGGTTCCCTTTTCACGAATGACAGCAGCCTGTAAGCCTGAAGGTTTGCGACGGTCGGGTGTAATGCCATATTGTTTGAAGGTGCCCGTAAAGTCTTTGTTGAAACGATATTCCAGTGGAAGCTGCTTATAGTTATTAAAGCGTTCCTTAGCCAAGCCATTGGCTACTTGTTTACGATCCAGCAAGTAAGAAGATGAATACCATACATCACGCAAATAGTCGATGCCAAATTGGTAGGTAGCGCCATCCTTATTTACCAAGATATGGCGTTCATCGCATGGATGACCTAACTTCACATAACCTATACCAGCTTCGTCCATGATGTCCTTGAAGCGTTGAGTATCGGAATTAGCTACCTGAATCACCACACCTGGGTTCTCAGCAAAGAGAATCTTCACCAAGTCTGCATCGGCCAACTTGTCGAGGTTGATTTCCATACCACCGTCGGTATTAGAGAAACACATCTCCAATAAAGTGGTGATCAAACCACCGGCAGATATGTCATGGCCAGCCATGATGATGCCAGCACGGATCAGCTGCTGAATGGTGTTGAAGGCATCGCGGAAATAATCAGGATCTACTACGGTAGGCACATCATCGCCCACTTTATTCAGGCTCTGTGCAAAAGCAGAACCACCCAACCGCAGCTGATCAAAGCTAAAGTCCACATGATAAATGCTGGTGTTCTTTTTGTTGACCAATACAGGAGAAACCACCTGACGTACATCGTCCACCTCGGCACCAGCACTTACAATGACTGTTCCAGGAGCAATGACTTTCGTTCCATCAGGATATTGCTGTGTCATACTCAAAGAGTCCTTACCAGTAGGCACGTTGATGCCTAATTGCTGACAATAGTCGCTCAAAGCCTTTACTGCTGTGTAAAGACGAGCATCCTCACCCTTCTGAGAACGACAAGGCCACATCCAGTTAGCACTCAGACTTATACCGTCCATACCACCATTCAAAGGAGCCCATACTACATTGGTCAGCGCTTCACTCACTGCCATGATGGAACCCTTCGCTGGGTCGGCCAAAGCCACCTGAGGAGCATGACCTATAGCAGTAGCAATACCCTTCTTGCCACGATAGTCGAGTGCCACAACACCACAGTCGCTCAACGGCAACTGCAATTTACCTTGACACTGCTGGCGAGCAATACGACCAGTTACAGAACGGTCCACTTTATTGGTGAGCCAATCTTTACAAGCCACAGCCTCAAGTTGCAGCACATTATTAATATATTCATCAAGTTTAGTGACATCATATTCAGGATTCTGGTAATGACGCTCCACCGTTTCGTCAATCATATAAGTCTTGGGTGAAGAACCGAACATCTGACTAACAGCCAAATCGAATGGACGAACGCCATCGGCCTGCTGGAAAGCAAAACGGTGGTCACCCGTGGTCTCACCAACTACATACATAGGTGCACGCTCGCGTTCAGCAATCTTACGCACATGCTCCAATGCTTCTTCCTGAATCAAAAGACCCATGCGTTCCTGACTCTCGTTAGCGATGATTTCCTTTGATGACAAGGTCTTGTCACCGATAGGCAACTGGCTCATATCAATCAAGCCACCACAATCTTCTACCAATTCACTCAGACAATTCACATGACCTGCAGCTCCATGATCATGAATGGAGACTACCGGATTACTATCTTCTTCGCACAAAGCACGCACCACGTTGTAAGTACGTTTCTGCATTTCTGCATTGGCACGCTGCACAGCATTCAGCTCCACACCGTTGCTATAACGACCAGTATCAACTGAAGATACAGAGCCGCCTCCCAAACCAATACGGTAATTATCACCACCCAGCAGCACAATCTTGTTGCCTGGTTGTGGTTGGCCTTTGAGACAATCGCGCTCTGTGCCATAGCCCACACCACCTGCCAGCATAATCACCTTGTCGTAACCATATACCTCATCGCCCTCTTTATGCTCGAAAGTAAGCAGAGAGCCACAAATCAATGGTTGACCGAATTTATTACCAAAGTCGCTTGCACCATTTGAAGCCTTGATCAAAATCTGTTCAGGTGTTTGGTACAACCATTTGCGTACGGGCAAGACCTGTTCCCAACCACGATCTTCATCAGTACGTGGATAAGAAGTGATATAAACAGCCGTACCGGCAATAGGCCAAGAGCCCTTGCCACCACCCATACGGTCGCGAATCTCACCACCAGTACCGGTAGATGCTCCATTGAAAGGCTCTACGGTAGTGGGGAAATTATGCGTTTCGGCCTTGAGTGAAATCACACTCTTGATATTCTTGACTTGGAAGAAATCAGGTTTTGAATGATCGGCTGGAGCAAACTGCTCAATCACTGGGCCCTCAGCAAAGGCCACATTGTCCTTATAAGCTGATATGATTTTACCCTTATGG
>JAIKZS010000007.1 GCA_024682035.1 Bacteroidaceae bacterium | reverse complement strand
TTATAGTGCAGGACTTATTTCATCAGGGGACAGTATGGCTAGAGAAGCTGCTTTATTAGGTGTACCATCATATTATTTAGGTGTAAGGGACTCCATGCCTGCAAACAAAACAGCTCATGAAGTGGCTAATATGCAAAGTGTATCAAGTATGCAACTTGAAAAATGGTTGCAGATGTTAATCCTTCCAGAAAAAGAATTGTTTGAACAACAGGAAAAACAAAGAGCAATAGCGAACGAAAAGTTTATTGATGTAAAACAGTATGTTTTGGAAACTATTTACAAAGATATTAAAGCTTAACAATTCATTATAGTATGGATTTTACACTCAATAAATATCGGTATCTTTTGTTACAATTGAAAGATAGTGGATATAAGTTTCTTACTTATAGAGATTATTGTAATGGAAGACTGCCACTACGTTTTGTAGTGCTACGGCATGATGTAGATTTAAAACCCCAAAACTCCTTACGCATAGCAAAGGAAGAAATAAAGCTTGGTGCAAAAGCTTCTTATTATTTTAGGGCTGTTCCTGAAAGTTGGGATGACTCGATTATCAAACAAATTTATTCTATGGGGCATGAAGTTGGCTATCATTATGAATCACTGACAACATGCAATGGTGATATGGAATGTGCTTTCGACGATTTCAAGGATAATCTGGAAAAATTAAGGAGGTTGGTTCCTGTTACAACAATTTGCATGCATGGCAGCCCACGTTCTCCCTATGATAGTAAGGATATTTGGAAACAATACGATTACAAAATATTAGATGTCGTAGGTGAACCATACCTCTCAACGGATTTCTCAAAAATGTTTTATTTAACAGATACAGGTCGTAGGTGGGATGGTTATAAAGTAAGTGTCAGGGATAAAATTGAAGGTTATCAGGAAGAATGGAATGCCAAAGGCTGGGTTTTTCACACGACTGATGATATTATTAGAGTTTTACAAGTTAACCAGCTGCCAGACCAATTAATGATAACAACTCATCCACAACGCTGGTTTAATTTTGGTTTTGGCTGGATTAAAGAATTGGTTATGCAAAACGTGAAGAACATAGTTAAAGCTGTAATCGTAAGACGGTAATTGGTAATGAAATATAACCTTGAATACATCAAAAACTACATATTCGATTACGACATTGGTGTTCCCACTACTGTTATTATCGCTATAGTTCTTATTGTATGGTGCATTCTTATTGTGCTTTATCGATTTAAAATAAACAATACACTTTTTATAAGACAAGCCTCATTTTACTTATTTTGCGGGTATTTCTTTTTTGTATTATGCACAACCATTTTTTATAGGGAAGAAACGTTTACTAAACGTTATCATCTACAACCTTTATGGAGCTATGCCAAACTTTATCAGGAACAGCTAGCTCAAATATTCTTAAATATTTTATTATTCATCCCTATTGGTTTTTTTTCTTGTGGAGCATTAAAGAAAAAAAGCATGTTTTATGCTATTGGTATTGGATTTGTATTATCTTTTTTTATAGAGCTGACACAGTTAATTACAACTAGAGGAGTATTTAATGTTGACGATATTATTCATAATGTTTTAGGATGTATCATTGGGTATTTATGCTTTAAGTTTTGCTACAAGATAATTCAAAGAACAGCAACATGTTATTCTTCTGATCCTGATGAAAATTTACACTGATAATCTACATAAAATTGCGTATGCTACCGATGCATCTGTGTATCGGGAGATTCCCTATGGTGTAGTTTATCCAGAAACAGAGGGCGATATACAGGAACTTATTCTTTTGGCTCAGGAAAAAGGTGTTGACCTGATTCCAAGGGCAGGAGGAACATCACTGGCAGGACAGGTCGTAGGTAGTGGTATAGTGGTCGACATCAGTAAACATTGGAACATTATATTAGAGATTAATGCCGAAGAGCGTTGGGCCAGGGTACAGCCGGGAGTAGTGCGAGATGAGCTGAATATTGCACTGAAACCATATGGTTTGTTCTTTAGTCCAGAGACATCGACAAGTAACCGCTGCTGTATAGGCGGAATGCTTGGTAACAATTCCTGCGGAACTCATTCGCTAATATATGGCAGCACAAGACATCATGTAATTGCATGCAAGGCCATCTTGTCAGATGGTACACTTGAGATATTCAAGAATTATAGTATTAAAGAATTAGAAGATAGGTTCGGTAAAATATTCTGGGAACAGAACGTTCATAAAACACTGATAGAAAAAATATATGCGCAACTCATCAACTTTGCTAATGAAGAGACGACAGCCAAACTAATAGCAGAGCATTATCCTGACAAAGAACTGAACAGGCGAAGTTGTGGGTATGCCATTGATGAGACAATTGAAACAATTCCAACTATCAATTTATGTAAGTTGTTAGCTGGTAGTGAAGGGACGTTAGCTTTTATTTCTGAAATTACCGTAAGTCTCGACACTTTACCTCCAAAAGAAATCATGGTCGTCTGCGGACATTGCGATGCACTAGAGAAGAGTTTCGAGGGTAATCTTGTAGCTTTGAAGCATCAGCCAACCGCTATTGAACTGATGGACGGTGACATCTTGGTATTGAGCAAGGGCAATGTTGAACAACAGAAAAACCGTTCCTTTGTTGAGGGAGATCCTGCTGCGCTACTGATAACTGAACTAAGAGCAGAAACAAAAGAAGAACTTAATACTAAAGCTGATGAGTTGGAACTTGACCTGCTTGGTAGTGGATATATATATAAATGTACACGTGTCTATGGGGCTGATGTTAATAAGGTATGGGCTTTACGTAAAGCAGGGTTGGGTATTCTCAGCAGCATGAAAGGGGATGCAAAACCCATGGGTGTGATTGAGGACACAGCTGTGGCACCAACACGACTGCCTGCTTATATGAAAGATTTTCGACAATTGCTAGACAAATTAGGGGCTAAGTGTGTATTCTATGGACATATTAGTACAGGAGAACTACATCTGCGCCCTATCCTTAATCTAAAAAAGAAAGAGGATAGAGTACTATTCAAGACATTAGCTAAAGAAACGGCCCTGTTGGTAAAAAAACACCGAGGCAGCATCAGCGGTGAGCATGGGGATGGACGACTACGTGGAGAGTTTATACCTTTGCTTTATGGTAATGAGACCTATGAACTGATGCGACAGGTTAAGCAGTGCTGGGATCCCAAAGGACTGCTGAATCGGCATAAGATAGTAGATACCCTGCCTATGGACTCTATGCTGCGTTTTGATGAAGACCAGCAATATGCCATAGAAAAGATTATTGGCACTGACAAAACTTACTTCAACTGGAAAGCTGCGTTCGACGAGTGCGATGCTCCAGGAGCGACAGGTGCTAGGTCGCAGACACATGCGCTGATGTGTATAATAGAACAATGCAACGGAGCGGGTGATTGCCGCAAATCAAATATCATTGGCGGTACCATGTGTCCTGCTTATAAAGTCAGCCATGACGAACTGAAGACAACCTGTGCTAGAGCAAATGTACTCCGCGAGGTACTTACTCGAGGTGGCGATGATAAGCTTATCAAGGAGGTTTTAGATTCATGCTTAGCCTGCAAGGGGTGCCGTAGCGAATGTCCATCGAATGTGGACATGACACGTCTACGTGCAGAACTGCTACAGTACTATCATAACCAGCATGGGACGCCATTACGTTCGCTGTTG
>JAIKZS010000083.1 GCA_024682035.1 Bacteroidaceae bacterium | reverse complement strand
ATCGACTTCTTTCTCGGTAGCCATGTCAAAAAGGGTAAGATCAACCGTTGAACCACGGGTATGACCGCTCTTAGCCATGATATAATCCTGCTCAAACAGCACACTCTTATCCAGATCAGGATAAAAATAAGTCTTCATCAGTGTGTCGGGTATATCTTTCGACCAACGCACGAAGTGATCTACACCCATCTGCGGACGATAAGCATCATAAATCTTCAACCGATAGCCTTGCGCCATCACATCATCACTCACGGCCTTCAGACGTTCAGCAGCCTTGCGAGTGAGCAGTGCCGTTGGTTCCAGATAGCCATCAATGCGTTCTCCCACAAAGTTATAAGTGCCAAAGTAGCGTATCTCCAAGATGGCATCAGGCACAGCGTCTGTTATAGTTACGAACTCACTGTTATCGTCTTCAGGTGTCACTTTATCGATGAGAACACTCCTCACACAAGTAACAACTCCACAGCACAATATCACAATCAGTACAGCTATAACGACTTTACTCCAAGTCTTACTCATAGTCATCATATTCTTACCTGTTTTTTCGTGCGTTTCAATCTCTGTCGCAAATACAATGCAAAAATAAAAAAACTACGCTGAAAACGCAAGAGAGATAAAAAGATTAATAAAAGACTTCTTTGTAAAATGAACTTACAACCTTACAACCTTTCTTAAAAGACAATGATAACAATAAACTATCTGGTTGTAAGTTGGGGTGTATGGTTGTAGGTTAGGGTGTAAGGTGGGCTTAGTTCCGCTAAACGATGAGTTTAGTACCGCTAAGCAGCCCTTTAGCTACCGCTAAACGGATATTCTGCACGATTTACGTACACCATAGTATTTTGTATTTCTGGTGCATCGCATTATCCTTCAATGGATAAGACTACTATTAGCATAAAAAAAGTTCAACATCACTACAGAAATAAATCAAATTTTTACCTATAATATTTGCATATGTATATAATTTTTTATATCTTCGCAAGCCTTTACGACAAAACTAACTAATTTTTATTATATGACGGCAAAATTGAAGCAGGTTATGACTCCTCAAAAGTCAAACGAGCAAATCATGGTACTAAACAAGGTTCAACAGAAAGCTGTTTTGTTCCAACGTTACATGAGAGATCGCTACGCCTTGAGACTGAACACGCTGACAGGCAAGGTGGAGTTTGATGACAGAATCTCAAATGGTTTGGGGTTCCGAAAGATTGACGACCGTAGGCTCAACACGATGGTGATAGATGCCAGGCTGAGCGGTATTGACGTGAATGACAGGGACATGAAGAGGTATATCCACTCGATGGATGTGCCTGAGTTCAACCCTGTGGATAACTACCTGGACAGGGTGAATGGCAAATGGGACGGCAAGGATCGCCTTACTGAACTGGGTAACAGAATCAACACCGACAACCCCCATTGGGCTCGTTGGTTCGCCATCTGGATGAGGGGTATGGTGGCTCAATGGAAAGGCATGAGCCAGCAGTACGGCAACAGTGTGGCTCCTATTATTATTGGCAAGCAAGGGTGGCACAAGTCAACTTTCTGTCGCCAACTTCTGCCTCCAGAACTGAGCTTTGGCTATACTGACCAACTGAATTTCGGCAGTAAGCACGACATCGACCTGACCATCAAGCACTACCTGCTGGTGAATGTGGATGAGTTTGACCAACTGACCAAACGGGTGCAGAACGGCTATCTGAAGAACTTGCTGCAACGCACAGACAGCAAGACTCGTAAGCTCTTTACCGACGATGTGGATGAAGCACGCCGATATGCTTCTTTCATGGGCACCAGCAACGTAAACGATTTGCTGACAGACCCAACGGGAAGCAGACGATTCCTGTGTGTGGAACTCACGGGGCCTATTGATACCCATACCCCTATTGAATACGACCAGCTTTATGCTCAGATCCTGCAGGAGTTGGAGGAAGGCAAACCTTACTGGTTCTCAGAAGACGAGGTGCAGCAGATTATGGAATCCAACAAGCAGTTCATGCATGAAGAGCTGAGTGAACAGCTTTTCAGAGAGTATTTCCGTGAACCTTTGGATGATGAGGAAGGTGAATGGATGTCTCCTACCGAGATTCTGCGCAAGGTCAAGTCGCAGAGAGACAATCTGGATATGTCAGTAGAGCGTTTTGGCAAGTACCTGAGCAACATGAGTTCGTTACCTCGACGTCGAGGCAAACATAGCACACTATACAAAGTAGTGCTTGCAGCATGATAAACTTTATAGAACTTACAACCTTACAACCCAACTTACAACCTGATAACTCATCAATATCATTATGTTTTAAGAAATGTTGTAAGGTTGTAGGTTCTGATTCACTCTAAAAAACTATTTTAGACCTACTATAAGGCGCAATTACTTTACTATACCCTTCATGAGTAGCACCACCCTAAATGTCCGTAGGCTCAGGTTCAGCAACAGTTATAATGCAAGTAGCTGACTGATTTCCATCAATTGTCTTAACAGTAATTGTAGCAGTGCCTGCAGCGACAGCTGTAACCGTGCCATTTGAGTCAACCTTGGCTACACTAGTATTGCTTGAGGTCCATGATACCTTCTTGTTGGTAGCATTGGATGGTGCCACTGTGGCGGAAAGCGTCTCACTTTCTCCTTCAACCAAAGCAAGTGTTGTTTTGCTGATTGCAACGCCTGTTACAGCTATAGAGGTGGGTGTGGGATTGACAGGTCCAGAGGGTATTCCATTGGACCCGCCACCACTATCCCCTCCACACGAAATACACAATGCCAGCACGACACACCATATTATATGTGTTAGTCGCTTCATCATTTTTTATTCACCATAATTCGTTTCGTTATAGCCTTCATGAGTAACATCAGACTTAAGAATGATGTTTACATTTTCATTGTTCCGATAATAGTCATTCCCTTCATATACTAATTCTCCATTATTGTATTGAGTAGCATTAACATAAAGGTCGATAACAATATCATCCCCTTCATTATTAGTCTGACCACCAACTTGAAGAATACCATCTAATCTTAAACTTGTTGAAGAAATATCTAATGAAGTCATTAAATTAACAGCGCTGAGCAGTCCTACTAACTTGCGATTGTTGGACAAATCCAAAGATGTAAGGTAATTATTATCAACATCAATCCATTCAAGTTCCGTATTATTTAAAACATCTAAAGCGCTTAAATTGTTAGTACCCAATTTTAAAGCCTTTAACTTTGTATTATAAGATACGTCTATAGCTGTCAATTTATTACTTGCCACAGACAATTCTACTAATTCTGAGTTTTGAGAAACATCAATACTAGTAATTACGTTACAACGGCACTCAAGAGTTTTAAGCATTAAATTTTGGGATAAATCCAATTCACTAATCAATTGATAAGCACAAGCTAGTTCTATCAATGCCTTATTCTTTGTAACATCTAATGAAGTCAAACCATCATTATTACATTGTAAACGCTCCAAATAAGTGAGGCTAGATAAACCTTTTAAAGAAAGAGAATAATTATCACTGACATACATTTCTTTAAGCAAGGTGCAATTGGTAACATCAATTTCTGACAAGCCATCGGATCCGGCATTAAGATATACGAGAGCAGTGTTATTAGAAATATCCAATGAGCCTAAATTATAATTATCATTAACCCAAAGATGCGTTAGGGCAGTATTGGCTGAAAGGTCTATGCCTGTTAGTTGATTACCCATTACATTCAGTACTTTCAAAGCCATATTTGAGGCAATATTAACCTGCTTCAAGGTGCCATCCCAACCCAAAGACTCTCCATGTTCATCTTCATTCACATAATTCTCAAAGTGCTCTGTGCCATAACAATATAATTCTTCCAACACCAAGTTACCAGACAGGTCAAGAGATTCAATACTGTTACCAGAGCAACGAAGGACCTTCAAACCAGTAAAGAAAGAAAGCTCGTCAGCAACAGTAGCATCATTCTTATTATCTACATCCAATGTGGTCACAGCTTCAACAATAGCCCTGTTGTTAGCATTGTTCAAATCCACAGTACCATCGGCATTCTTGGTGAAAACCTGACCTGTGCTTGCCTCAGCAGCAGCAATCAGGTTGACATTAGAAAGAAGGCCTGTAGTGAAGTTACCTAATTCGACATCGTTCAGCTTCAGGATATTTGAGCGATTCATATTAGCCTCTGCTGTATAGGTTTTCTGCCAGGTCTTGTTGTCCTTGTCAGTGAATGTTAGAGAGAAGCCATTAGACAAAGTGCCTGGCAATACTGTAAAGTAATAGTCCTTGTCCTTCTCGAAACCAGTATCCGATTTCAAGGTCACTTGGCTTTGGGCACTAACAGCTGTTATCGTAGGAGTAGCACCAACGCTTATGTTGACAGTACCTGCCAGCACAGCATTTCCACCATTGCTGGTCAGCTTTATTGTTCTTACATCAGATGCCTTGTCATT
>JAIKZS010000155.1 GCA_024682035.1 Bacteroidaceae bacterium | reverse complement strand
AATGTTCACCAATTGTTCGTCGAGGTAGGTCTTAATGACACTGGCCATGTGTTCAGGTGTTTCGTCATATTGACCCAGACTGTTGGGTAATCCTGCATTTGGATAAACACTGATATAATAAGGAGCACGTTCGGCCAACTGGCGCAAGAATGGTTTCATCTGCTCAGCGCCAAACGAGCAATTCAAGCCTATTGAAAAGATGTTTGCATGCGACACAGAAGCCAAGAAAGCATCCAATGTCTGACCAGAAAGAGTTCGTCCCCCAATATCCGATACCGTTACCGAAAGCATCAATGGTACCTTTTTATTTGTTAGCCTCATCGCCTTTTCAGCAGCAAATAAAGCAGCTTTAGCATTCAGAGTATCAAAAATAGTTTCAATCAGTAATGCATCTACCCCACCTTCCAACAACGCAGTTATCTGTACCGTATAAGCAGCTTCCAGTTCGTCGAAAGTAAGAGAACGATAAGCTGGATCGTTCACATCAGGACTCATTGAGCAAGTTTTATTAGTAGGTCCCACCGATCCTGCCACAAAGCGAGGCTTATTTGGTGTAGAATAGCGATCGGCCGCTTGGCGTGCCAACTGGGCACCGGCCAAGTTAATACTCCATACAGCGTTCTGCAAACCATAGTCAGCTTGGCTGACAGCTGTAGCATTAAAAGTATTGGTTTCAATGATATCAGCACCTGCCTTAAGATATTTCTCATGAATTTCAGTAATGATATCTGGACGAGTAAGGTTCAGCACATCGTTATCGCCTTTGATCTGTTGTGTTACATCGGCAAACAATTCCCCTCTGAAATCTGCTTCAGAGAGCCCATATTGCTGAATCATGGTACCTAAAGCACCATCAAGCACCAACACCTTAGTGCTTAAACATTCTTGCCATTTCTCGTTTGTCATCATTTTCTTTCAAGGTCTGACGTTTGTCATATTCCTTTTTGCCCTTAGCCAAGGCAATCACCAATTTAGCCAGTCCTTTTTCGTTCAGGAACAGCCTAATAGGCACAATTGTATAGCCAGGATTCATAGCTTCTCGCTGCAATTTATTCAGCTCCTTGCGATTAAGCAGTAATTTACGATCGCGTGTAGCTGCATGATTGTTGTAGGTGCCATACATATATTGAGCAATATGCATGTTCTTCACCCACAATTCACGTCGGTCAAAGAAACAGTACGTATCTACCAGACTCGCCTTACCTTGTCTAATTGACTTAATTTCAGTGCCCGTCAGAGCCATGCCAGCTGTATAAGTTTCAATAAACTCATAATCGTGTATGGCGCGTTTGTTTTTTATATTAATAGGAGCCTGTTTCATAAAGATCAGTTCAAAAGAATATTGAGTGTATCAAACACAAATCGAATGAGTGGCGGACAAGCCAGTAAAATGGCCGATGCAATAATAGTCAGCATCGTTCGGTCTTCTTCTTTCATTTCCGGCATTTTCTCAGTGCCTTCCCATACTAGATAGATGATGTAGAATTGCAGCATCATAGAAATGATACCCAAATCTGGCAATATGCCCGTTACAATCTGAAGCAGGAAAATAACCGTCATGCTATAACCGGCAAACTGTTGTGACAGCAACATGTCGTCACGTTGCTTCAAAATTCTCACCCTCACCATATTTATAAGATAAGACGAAAGGAAATAGGCACCAAACAGCGACACTACCACCGATGCGCACTGAATCATGGCATATTTATAGTCTTCGGCATCAGCCCAGCCACGGTCAAAAATAGCTCCTAAAAAAACCGAAAGGGCCGAGAAGCCTATCATAGGGTAGACATACTCGAAAGACACTTCGTTGATATTGGGGCGCAAACGTATCTCTTCCCACGCCTTGGCAGGATTCGAAATCAACAATAAAGCTATATGTAATAAATACTTATAATCCAACGCTATTACTGAAAATCAGTTAAGTCAATATCAACATACTTTTTGCTAGATCTGCCATCTGTCGGATCATACGAAGTACGGTTGGTTGTGCCCCACACACGGATGGTTTTGATTCCTCCATTAGCCACCTTAAAATTCTTAATCACTGAGCCAATATTAAATGCCTGGTACACCCAACTACTCTTAGAGCGCTCCAACTCAGGGTCGGTCACTTCGTCTATCAGTGTAAGGTTCAACACCTTATCAGCGTCGTACAGGTCTTCTGGCACCAATATACTAAATTTATGTTTATTTAGTTCGGCATCATATTCATTAAGACTCACGTTTTCCATCCAGAAGATGCATGGCACCAGCATATAATTCTCATTGAACATGGTAGGAAACATCTCGCCACTATATTCCAAATCATATAGGTTGATATTGCCATCACTCGTTCCCGTTTTTACATTGGCGTTCGTTAGGTTCACAGGAGCCGTAGTAATATTCACACTCAGTTTATTGTCACTCCAAGTAGTTGGGTCAAACTCAATGGTAAAAGTATAAACACCTGTAGTAGTAGGCACATTCGTCTTACTGGTAGGCACCAAGATGCCACCACCATACTGCTGTATTGTCCCATTTTCACAGAGCGCTATAACATTCTGCGTCGTTTTATTGTCGTCTTTGCTATCAGAAAAGCAAGAGGTCATTAATCCTCCCAGTGTCAAAATCAACCCCAATAGGGAGACCATTTTAAATTGTTTCATGTCAACTTTCTTAATAAATACGTCACAAATTTAGACAAAAGATTTTAGTTATTTCTCTTCTATCAGTTAATAAATATAAATAATGTGTTATTCTATCTCGCCACTACCAATCACCAATTTCTTATTTTTATCGTAAATAACGCCAAACTGGCCGGGTGCTATACCTTGCAGCATCTGGCTGGATTGAACCCGATATCCATCTTGGTCGCGTGTAATGGTGCCCATCGTAAAATCAGGCGTATGCCGAATCTTAAACGATACCTCATGCTCCCCCTCTTGCCACGGATCTTCAGTAATAAAGTGGAAATCCTTCAGGCGGAAGTGGTCGTCATATTGTTTCATGCAATCGTAGCCATTTGACACATACACAATATTTTGTTCTACATCCTTCTGTATCACAAACCATGGACCTCCACTGAGTCCCAAGCCCTTACGTTGCCCAATTGTATGAAACCAGAAGCCCTTGTGCTTGCCAAGAATCTTGCCAGTTTCCAGTTCCACTATAGGACCCTCTCGCTCGCCTAGGAAGCGATGTACAAAATCGTTGTAGTTTATGTTGTTCAAAAAACAAATACCCTGACTGTCTTTGCGTTTAGCACTAGGCAGACCTGCTTGGGTTGCTATTTGTCTAACTTCGGTTTTCATCAGGTTACCCAGAGGGAACATCAGTTTTTTTACCTGCATGTAGGTAATCTGTGCCAAAAAGTCAGTCTGGTCCTTCACAGGGTCAATGGCAGTGCCCAGCCATGTCTTGCCGTCAATCACGTGCGTAGTGGCATAATGTCCCGTGGCTGTTATGTCAAAATATTTGCCCACCTTTTCCTCAAAACAGCCAAACTTAATGAGTCGGTTGCACATCACATCTGGGTTAGGGGTAAAACCATGCCGAATCTTGTCGATAGCATAAACGGCTACTTGATCCCAATACTCACGGTGCAAATCAATCAGCTCCAGCTGCAAGCCATACTTATGGGCTACAGCCGTACAAATTTCCATGTCCTCTTCAGCAGTACAGTCCATGTAATCAACGTCATCGCGTCCAATTCGTATATAAAACAATGCTGGTTTATGACCTTGCTCACACAATTGGTGTACCACCACCGAACTGTCAACACCTCCTGATATTAAAACGGCTATATTCATGTCAAAATGGAATACATTTTTATTCAAGTTGCAAAATTAGCAATTATTTTCTTACCTTTGCACCAATAATCAAAGAATAAACAATGAAAGGTATATATAGCATCACTCTGTTGTTACTCATCATTTTGTTTTCCAGTCTTTTTACCTCTTGTGGAAAGGACCGTTGGGAGTTCTACTACCCCATGACGCGCCATAGCCTCTGGATAGATAGTGTGATGCGCGACAATTACTTATGGAACGATGAACTGGCAGATGAGGATGATCTTACCTCCAGCTATTTCTTAAACTCCGTATCATTTTTATCTAAGGTGAAATACGGATCTGACCCAGCAAGTTATGTTGATACGGCCTGTTCGGTGCCTCTCACCGACTACGGCTACGAACTGGTTGCAAACCTAGTGAACGATACCGCAATGATGGTGCTTATCACTTACATCGAACCTACCTCTGTAGCATCAACAACCGGTTTGCAACGAGGCGAATGGATCATGGCTGTAGATGACCAGATTATTACTGCCAACAACATTGATTTGTTGTCCGATGGCGACACGCACAAGCTCACTATTGGGCATTATACCACCATCAGCGTGTACGATGAAGATAGTGATAGCGAAGAAGAGCAAGAAGTTATTTTGTACGACCGAGTGGTTTCACTACCTACACCCACAGGTTATTTCTCCGACAATCTACCCGTGGTATCCATTGTAAACGATCATGTAGGCTATATGCTCTACAACCACATAGCTGAAGCTAACCAACAGAAAGTAGCCGCAGCTTCACAAAGTCTGGCTTCAGGTGGCATTACGGATATGGTAATCGACTTGCGTTTTGCTTCTACGGGCGACGTACAAGGCTTTCAGTACCTGGCTTCCGTCCTGGCTCCGTCAAGTGCATTGGGAACTCAACTGGCTACGGTTCAATATGCTGAGTCACGCCACATGGATAGCTCCCTGCCCTTCCTCACAGCCAGTGAACTGGGGAATGGTGTCAACCTGAACCTTAGTACGCTTTACGTTCTCACCTCTTCCAATACGGCTGGCCCTGCTGAGATGCTCATTAATTGCCTCAAAACTGTTATGAATGTAGTAATAATTGGTGAAGCTACCCAGGGCATTGGGGTAGCCTGCGAGACTTACAGTAATCCCTCTACCGACCAAGTGTTGCACTTAGCTGCTTGTCATGTAACAGATATCAACGATGCTGCCAATTATTTGGATGGTGGTTTTACTCCCGACTATAGCGTCACTCCGCTTTCGCCCGTCAAAGGTGTACAGCCTTTTGGTTCGGCCAACGAGAACCTCCTCGCAAAAGCATTAGAGTTAATAGAATAAAAGAAAAAAAAGACAGCCTTGAAAGGCTGTCTTTTCATATAATGATGTAGAACAATTATTTTGAATAACGAGCGTTCAAGCCATCCAGCACTTCCTGGGTAATGTTCAGAGCCTCGTCGGCAAACAACAGATTATCCATGCCAGTATTGCTGATAATCATGGTAAAGCCCTTAGACTTGTTATACTCCTTCAAGAAATTCTTGATAGAATCTTGCAACTGCATATTGTTCTTCTCGCTCTCAGCTGCCAGTTCGCTTTGCAGTTTGTCGCTCAAAGTCTGCAGGTCCTCACTTAACTTATTAATACGATTGTATTCCTGTTGAGCACGTTCTGCTGAAAGGAATGCATTGTTCTGGTACTTAGTTTGGAACTCCTGCTGTTGTTTCTGCAAATCCTGTGCCTTTTGGTTCAACTGCAGACGTACATTCTCGCTCTTCTTCACCATAGCCTCGTTCAAGTCGATGCAGAAATTATACTTTGACAGTAAAGTGTCTATTTCTACAAAAGCCACTTTCATGTCCGACAGTCCACCTTGTGCTGAAGTAGTTGCTGTGTCTTGACCACCCTTAGCAGTACATTGTGCAAACATCATGATGCAGCTCAATGCTGCCAAACCCATGATAAGATTTTTCATTTTCTTCATAATTACTACTTATTTATCTTATTATATTTTTTCTTTCACTCCCAGTTTAGAAGGCTTTCGCGCGTTTTTATCTTGCGACTCCACACAATCAATACCCCGCTTCATCATCTCTTTGTTCCCACTCACGTGAAAATGTGGAAATTTGCCTGCTTTGGTAAAAAAAATCTTTACACCCAACAACAACACACAAACACCCACTAGAGCCAAAGTTATGAGTAACGTCTGTAGCATATCTCAAAAAAACTTCCTATATTTGCAAAAAATCGCTGCAAAAATAGTGCAAATCGCAGACAAAGCCAAATTTTATTTCGTTTTTGTTGTGATGCATCTTATTTTCGTCAGAAAGCGAGGCAAAGATACTGAATTATATTGAATATGGAAAAAAAAGAACTAAAACCTGCTGGAGTTTTCAGATTTTTTGAGGAAATTTGTCAGATTCCAAGACCCTCGAAACACGAGGAGAAAATTATTGCCTACCTTCAAGAGTTTGGTAAGCTGCACAATTTAAAAACAACCACTGATGCATGTGGTAATGTTTTGATACAAAAACCAGCCACTCCTGGTATGGAAAATCGTAAGACAGTGGTACTACAAGCCCATATGGATATGGTGCCCGACAAGCGCATGGATGTTGAACATGATTTTCTGAAAGACCCCATTGAAACATGGATTGATGGAGAGTGGCTCAAAGCCAAGGGAACAACCCTGGGTGCAGACAATGGCATTGGCGTAGCGACTGGCTTAGCTGTCCTAGCTGACAATAGCATAGAGCACGGACCTTTGGAATGCCTTTTCACACGCGATGAAGAAACAGGTCTGACGGGTGCTTTCGAAATTCAAGAAGGTTTCATGCACGGTGACATCCTGCTCAACCTCGATTCTGAAGACGAGGGTGAGATTTTCATCGGCTGTGCAGGAGGTGTTGACTCGGTAGGCACTTTCACCTACCAGGATGTAGCAGTACCAGCCGATTACTATGCTTGTCGCATTGAAGTTAAAGGTTTGTTGGGTGGTCATTCGGGAGATGACATTAATCGAGGTCGTGCCAATGCCAACAAAGTGCTAAACCGCTTCCTCATGCAGGCCAGCAAGCAATTCGACCTCTACTTGTGTGAAATTAGCGGTGGCAGCTTGCACAACGCCATTCCTGCTGTAGCCCAGGCAATCATAGCAGTCCCCGAGTCTGAAAAACACAACCTTCGTGTCTTGCTCAATGTATTTACTGCTGCAGTTCAGGCCGAGTACTACGTTACCGACCCTGGTTTGCAAATCATCATGGATTCTGTGACAACACCAGAAAAAGCCATCGACTGCGAAACGGCTAAACATTTGTGTCAAACGCTATGCACTATGCCTCACGGCGTTTATTGCATGAGTCAGGATGTGCCTGGATTAGTTGAGACCAGTACCAACCTGGCTACTATCAAAATGAATTCTGCCGAGCATCAGATCATTGTAGGTACCAGTCAGCGTAGTTCCACAGAGTCGTCGAAAGAAGACATTGCCACCACTGTGCGCACAGCCTTCGAGCTGGGAGGTGCCCAAGTATCACATGGCGACGGTTACCCAGGCTGGAAACCCAACCCACATTCTGAAATCCTCGACATTGCTGTGGCCAGCTATAAGCGCCTATTTGATAAAGAACCTGCAGTAAGGGCCATCCATGCCGGACTGGAGTGTGGTTTGTTCCTTGACAAATATCCCAATCTTGACATGATATCATTTGGTCCTACCCTGCGTGGCGTGCATACGCCTGATGAGCGCATGCTCATTCCTACGGTAGATTTATTCTGGCAACACCTCCTTGATATCCTCAAGCACGTGCCTACCAAATAACCAACATAATATATGACCGATACACAAAAAGGGAGCCTAACAGCTCCCTTTTTCTATGATGTTCCTCTATATTAATATTTCAGGATGAAATCAGCATAAATAGGCAAATGGTCACTATAGCCCCCTTTATATTTCATGCCACTATAGGTACGGAAAGGCATTTTGCCTCCATAGCGATCATCATCTTCCAACAAGAAATCGGCTATAAAAACATCAGCTTTCACCCAAAAGGCATCGTCTGACGGCTGTATATGAAAAGCCCCCTTTTGACGTAATAGCCTGCCATTGACAATAATATGGTCAAGCGAATCCCATTCACCTCTATATCGATAACTACCATAGTCTTTCATAGCTGCTTCTTTCGCAGCTAACAAGTGGTAAAGCTGTTGCTTATCAGTCTTCAACGTTGTTACAGGTTTTGCCCCCAAAACCTCGGCAACTGACCGGTTGTTGTAATAGTCATTAAAATCTCCCATAATCACTACCTGCGCCTTATTACGTACCTCCATTATACTATCAACTGCCTGTCTCAATACTCCAGCCGCCAGCAAACGGTAAGGCTCTGACTCTTTCTCTCCACCCGACCGTGATGGTAAATGACACACCAGTACATCGAGCAGCGAGTGATTGGGCAATTCCCCCGTCACATGTAGAATGTCACGTGTAGCATTCTTCTGTTTCGTAAATGGTGGCACCCTGTAGGTCTTCACCGTCAAGGGTTTGAATACCTCATGCTGGTATAACAACGCCACATCAATGCCACGCTGATCGGGCGAGTTGGTCATTATATAACGATAGCCAGCTTCCTTCAACACAGAGTGTTCCGTCAGATCAGTCAGACAATGCTCATTCTCCACCTCACAAAGGCCTACTAAAGCAGGGGGTGTCCATTCACCCGTAGCTATAATCACCCTACCTAAGTCATCTAGTTTCTTCCGGTATTTTTGGTAATCCCAATGCCTAGCCGCATCGGGCAGGAATTCATAGTCATTTTTCAAATCATCGTGCTGGTAATCAAATAAGTTCTCCACATTATAGCTCACCACACGAAAGCGATAGTTATCTTGAGCCAAACAGCAACAGGCCACCAACAACACCCAGATAAGAAAAGACCATCTTCTTTTCAAACCTCCAAAATCGTTCATCCGCCTCATCTTTTATTAATGATATTGGTATAACTTCAAATCGAATGCCTGCACCATTACAAGGAAATGATCGAAAATATCAGATTGAATGCTTTCATACTCCCTCCAGACCTTATTGCGCAAGAAGAAATAAATCTGAATTGGCAAGCCAAACTGTGTTGCTTCTTTCTGAGATACAATTACATCCATATCTTGGTTCACTTCAGCCGATGCTTGCAAATAACGCCACACATACACACGAAACAGCTGTGCGTTAGTAACTTTATCCTTTTCAGCATACTGATAATCAGCCATCAGCGGAATCTCTTTCTTAATCTTCTCCAGAAATTCTGGTGTGCAGAATTTCAAAGTATTTAGATCCAAATGTACCAATTTGTTCACCCTTCGTCCACCACTCTCCTGCATACCTCTCCAGTTCTGGAAAGTAGTGTTTACCAACGTATAGGGTGGAATAGTCGTAATGGTCTTGTCCCAATTCTGAATCTTCACCGTATTCAAGGTAATTTCCGTCACCACACCATTGGCTGCTCCATTAGATAACTGAATCCAGTCGCCTACCCTTAGCATGTCATTGGCCGAGAGCTGTACACCAGCCACAAAACCCAAAATACTATCTTTGAATACCAACATTAACACTGCTGCCGATGCGCCCAATCCGGCAAATAGCGATGCAGGCGACTTGTCAATCAGCACGCTGACCACTAATATACCCCCAATGAAAAACATGACCACCTGCAACACCTGTACCAAACTTTTTATAGGCCGCCCTTTCTTCAGGTAAGTCTCGTCATACCAGTCGTTGAAAGCTTTTAACAGACTATTTATCGTCACCATCACGGTGCCAATCATATATACAAATACTAGCTTCTGGCAGAAAGCCAGTGCTTCGGCATGCTCTACAAAAGCCAGTGGCAATCCTAACTGCATCAACACCCCAGGAAAAAGGTGCAGCACATGGCTTAATACCTTATGATCCAACAAGTGACGCAAGAAGGGAATAGGTTTTTTCTTTAGGTAGCGCGACACGCTTACCACCACAATTTCTTGCAGTATATAATTCAACGCCAATGCAATAAGTACAATCATAAGCGCCATACAATAATCATCCATAAGGCTAGCAGTCTCAGCCGAGACCCCCAAACTTTGCAACAAATCGTTCATCCAATGATTCAAAGATTCCATATTCCTAATATATTAATCTTAAGCAGTTGCAAAATTAGTTATAAAAACGAAAGATTTTTGTAAAAACACTCAAAAAGTCGTAAATTATTACTTATTTCGCAAAATAATTCAAATAAAACCCAAAAACCTATGAAGAGAATTATCAGATTATTAGGCTCACTGCTGTTATTATTGATTATTACTGTTTCTTGTAGCAAAGACAGTTACGAGCCAAAAACAACACCAAGTACAAACCCCAGTACTAACACAGAAGAAACTAGTACAATCAGTGCAGAAATACAGAAAGCCGATGAGTTTGCCCAAGC
>JAIKZS010000134.1 GCA_024682035.1 Bacteroidaceae bacterium | reverse complement strand
AGTGCCGCTGGCATTCTATCTGGACTTTGCAACTAATACAGGGAAGGACTAAGACGGTTCATAGACTCTAAAGGACTGTTGTCCCTTGAATAGGTTCCCTTTCCTGTCGGCCTTTTCCTCCTTTAAACAACAAAGGTAGGGGAATTAGCCGGATTATTAGCAATTCTTCACTAACTATTTTTTATCAGGTGCAAAGTTAGAGTCCCGTGATTTAATTTATAGTATTTATTGTTGATATATCCCTCAATGAGATAGACATAGCCGTGTATCTTGTTATAATACTTTTCATAAAGTTTTTGATTGTAGTTGAAAATCCGCCCTTTCAAAGAGTAGTGCTCTGATTGGGAAAACAGCCTATAATATTGATAGACAGAAGCAAGAGCCCTCACGTCATAGTCAAGCGTCTTTAAAATGTCGTACATTTGTCTAATCTGACCTGTGTAAGCAATACCATTAATGAAGACGGGCTTTGCTTTTTTTATTTCCCATTCTTCACCTTTTTTGGAACTTAGACAATCATTTAAATCATCATACACTTTGATTTGATAGTTTTGACTTAGTTCATCAAAATCGTCAGACTCTTCTGGGTATGTTTCTTTACGGATTTCGATATTCGCATCTAGGGAATTCTTTAAAGATTTTACAAAATCAATATCCATTATGTGCATAACCTCATCAAACCGTGAATCGTCTATAACGGCAATAAATAACGATGTTATTAAGTCCGAAATAATACAACGATACATCAAATTTGCTGGTACACACAATACAGCATACTTGTCGAGTGGAGGTAGATAAATGGCATTTAGACAAGCTCTAATTTTTCTAGTCAAATCGTTTAATGCAACAAAACGATTTGACTTAGTATCATTGTAGCAGAACTCAGTCAGTTTCTGAACCTTTTCTACAATAGATAGAATATCTTTAAGTGTTATCTCTTTGCACATATTCATTTCCATCCTACAATTTCTTCAATTTCATCCATCCATTTATTACGTAATGCTACTTTGTATGCAACACTTGATTTACTATGAAACATAACTTTAGTTGAATACTTCATAGCTTCTTCAATGACCTTTTCCTTGTTCCATGTTTTTAATTGAGGCTTTAGCCAAGTCATCTCGTCAAGCCATTTGTTTTTCTGGGCAACAGCATATGCACCACGTCCCTTTTTCTGAAACTCACCACGTGACTTATATCTATGAGATTCTCCGAAAACGGTATCTCGAGTCCACTTGATGGGTGTTAACACCAACCACGGCATTTCATCCAACCATTTTTTTCTTCTCGCTATGCCATACGCTGTTCCATTTCCTTCATAAAACTTTTTGCGTGATGAATACTTCTTTGACTCTTCAAAGACTTCTTCCTTTGTCCAGATATCATGATGTGTTCTCACCAACCATGGCATTTCATCGAGCCATTTATTGGTTCTTGCTGCGTTGTATGCTCCTCTTGAACCATTTTCAAAATCTTTTCTCGATGAGTACTTTCGAGATTCTTCGAATACTTCTTCTTTGGTCCATTTCCCATGTGGCGTTATAAACCAAGTCATTTCATCAAGCCATCCATTCTTTTTCGCGTAGTAATATACATCCCTATTACCCTTATAAAAGGAAGCCTTGGATTTATAAAGTTTTGAGAGATTGAAAACTTCTTCTTTGGTCAACTGAAGTCGACGAACAGGGTCTAACCATATCATTTCCTTCAGCCATCTCTTTTTCAATGCTATATCATAAAAGCCAGGACTGCCGCTTTTAAACTCTTCGATGGAATGATATTTCCTCGCATCATCAAAGATGGAATCCTTCATAGAAACATATGTAGTCCTTACGACTAACCACGGCATTTCATCAAGCCATTTTTCTCTACGGGCAATATGATATGCTCCGGATGAACCTTCTGAAAACGATGATCTACTATTGTATTTCTTTGATTCCTCAAACACTTCTTCTTTTGTTCACGATTTCCGTTTTAATTCCAACCAAGGCATATCATCAAGCCACCCTAATTGTTGGGCTTTAGAGTATGCACCGGATGCCTTCTCTTCAAACTCGCGTCTTGTTGAGTATTTCTTGGATTCTTCAAATAAAGCATCTTTTGTCCATTTGGGAGTTGGATGAGACCACTTTTCCTTCATCCAGTACATTTGTTCAATCCATCCTCTTTTTGTTGCAACAGTATATGCACCTGCACATTTTGTAGCAAACTCAGATCTTGATTGATACTTCCGTGCTTCTTCAAAAACCTTGGGTTTTGTCCATTTAATAGCAGCACTTCCCAAAGATCCAATTCCTGCACCTGTTTTACCCTTGTTGAGAAGCAAGTACCCCATTTCTTGGTATTTCATTAACCAGTCATGTTCCTTCTCCCTTGCTTCACTCGCCGTTAATCGTTCTTCAAGATAGATGGGATTAGGTACAGGTTTGCCTATTGATTGAAAATACTGATATACTGGTGACTTCGTGACTTTTCCACCTTTATCGTATCCTGTAGAATGATTATAATGTCTTCTCTTCTTATCTACAGTCAATCCAACATAAGCAACCTTGTTGTCTTCATCAGTATATACATATATGCAGTAGTTATGCCTATCATATTTTCGTGCAGTCACAAACCATGTCATATCTTCAAGCCAGCCTTTCTTTTGTGCACTATTGTATACATTGGGGACTGCCTTTCTAAAGTCATTTTTCGTAGTATAATGTCTTGCTATGGTTAAGACTTCTTCTTTTGTATATGGTTCTCGGACAGAAGTTTCAAGCCACTCCATCTCTTCAAGCCAACCATTTCTCCATGCAACATTGTAAGCTCCCTTATTCGCTTTGCGGAACTCCGTTTTTGTCTCAAATTGCTCCGCCAAAGCAAAAACAACCTCTTTCGACCATACTCGCGGATTATTTGGATTAGGTTGTTTAAACCATGTCATTTCTTCCAACCAACCGTTCCTTTCCGCTGCACCGTATGCCCCTCTACACCCTTTAGAGAAAAGATGCTTCATTGTGTATTTGCGGGCTTCCTCAAATACTCGTTCTTTGGTCCAATAGCCAAGAGGCTTGTTGATTGTAATCAGCCATTCAAAATTTTTCAGCCAATTATTGATTCTTGCTACAGAATATGCTCTAGGACTACCTTTTTCAAAGTCCCCTCGATATAAGTATTTTTTTGCTTCCTCAAAACACGCATTATATGTCCAAATAGTGATTTTCCTTATCGCATCATTTTTTGCACATTTAGGGCATTCATTTCCACGTATGTGATTCACAGGAGATTGCGGAAATTCACCATGGATAGGACAGATAATAATAACCTTAGTTTTGTTATTCACATACTCCACTTTGGAATAATCATACTTATCCCCATGCACCTCTCGGGCTTTCTTGATGAATTCTTCGGTGGTTAGCTTTTTCATAATCTTAAATAGTCTACACCTTCAAATGCTCATACAATTTCAGCCTCAGCACCTCGCCATTCTCAAATTCGAACTGGAACTTCTTGCGATTGAACCTTGGATTGTTCTTGTGGATAATCCGATGATAGTTCGGGCTGATGATAATGATGTTCGTGGAGTCGTTGTTCTGCGAACGGGTGAAATAGTCGATGTGGTGAGCCTCGACAACACTGTAGCCATACTCGTCGCCAATCTTCTCGCCGCTAATCTCGTCGCGATAGTCGTAGAACCGCTTCAAGGTCAGGATGATGCTGCGGTCAATGCGACGATACTTCACCAGCCGCTGCTTCTCCTCAATCGAAGCGGTCTTGTCGGC
>JAIKZS010000106.1 GCA_024682035.1 Bacteroidaceae bacterium | reverse complement strand
AAGATCAAGACCATTGAACAAGTGAGTAATGCCAGCAGCACTACCCCACTTTGGTTCAAGAAAGGTGTAGAGGCTGCACTGTTAGCACCCACTGCTGTGAACCAACAGAAATTTTACTTTGAGTACGTAGGGATAGAAAACAACCAACATAAGGTACTTGCCAAAAAAGGTTTCTCCTTGATTGGATACGCCCAGATGGATTTGGGTATTGCCAAATATCACTTTGAGATAGGAGCTGGTAAAGATAACTTTATTTGGGCATGAAAAAGATTTTATTCCTGCACGGGTTCTATGCCAGCGGCCAATGCATACCAGCCTTAGCGCTGCATGCATCTTTCGATGGTCGAGTTGAGGTCATCACACCCGACCTGCCGATGCATCCCAAAGAAGCTATCAGATTTATCCGTCAACTGATTGAACAAGAGAAGCCTGACCTGCTGTTAGGCAACAGTTGTGGATCATTCTATGCTCAGATGTTGGCTCCCATTGAAGGTATTCCTGCTTTGCTTGGCAATCCACATTTCCAAATGACAGCCTTTTTGAAGCAACGCATAGGCGAACATCAATACAAATCACCGCGAAAAGACGGCCAGCAAAACTTCACCATCGATGAAGCTCTGATTGAAGAGTTTGCAGAAATAGAACAAATACAGTTCAATAATTGTACCTCCTACTATAAAGATAAGGTATGGGGCTTGTTTGGCGACCAAGACACGCTGGCTCATTTTGAGCCATTATTCTTAGAGCATTATACACAATCATACCATTTCCCTGGAGGTCACACCCCAACAGCAGAAGAAGTACACACCTGGTATGTACCATTGGCCGAGAAAATGTTAAGGGAATATTCTCAACCCGTTAAAGACCATTAGTCCAGCAGACTTACCGATATTACTTCCTAACAATCACACTACCACTGGCCTGATGAGTAGCTAATATCAGCACCTCAGCTATTTGCACATGTTCAGGCGCATTGGCTGCATACACTGCTACATCAGCAATATCATCACCAGTCAATGGTTTGATGCCTTTATAAACATTCGCAGCGCGACCAGTATCTCCATGAAAACGCGTATTGCTGAAGTTCGTCTCCACCAAACCTGGTTTTAAGTTCGTTACACGAATGGCAGTATTAGCTACATCAATGCGCAATCCATCGGTGAGAGCTTTCACAGCAGCCTTCGTAGCACAGTAAACATTACCACCTGCATAAGCAGCATCGCCTGCCACAGACCCCACATTGATAATGTGACCATTATTGCGCTCCACCATACCCGGAACAATCAGTCGGGTCATTGTTAACAACCCTTTGATATTGGTATCAATCATCGTATTCCAATCAGCAGGATCCCCTTCATATTCTGGTTCCAAGCCCAATGCTAAACCAGCATTGTTTACCAACACATTGACAGATTGCCAATCAGTAGGTAATGTATCTATACACTTTTTCGCAGCATCGCTATCTCTCACATCGAAAACCAAAGTAAGCACCTCGGTACCCTTTTCCTCCAACTCCTTTTGAATTTCAGTCAATCGCTGCTCATTCCTACCAGTCAGAATCAACTTATCGCCATTAGTAGCAAACTTTCTAGCGCAAGCAAGTCCTATACCACTTGTAGCACCAGTAATTAAAACAATCTTATTCATTTTTATAGTAAAGTTATTTATTACAACACATTAAGCAACGACTCCTTCATGGTCGCACATACAAAATAGATCAGAAGCGAAAAGCAAATTGCACATCGAAAAAGTTGTAGTTATGCTTGTCGGGATTGGCAATAGTTCTGTCATTCACACGAGCATACTCAGCATTCAACTGCATTCTCTTGTTGAAGAAATAGTTGAGACCCACTTCATACATCGTCTTGGCCCGATTCCACTCTTTGTTGTCACGATAGGTCTGATAACGCGCCTTTACATGAAGTTTACTCTTAATGACCGGTACGATACCAAAGACATACCAACCATCGGCCTTATCACCTTTGGTATAATCAATTATAGTACTACCTACTTTCTCGGCGCCCCAGCCCTGACTATGCAAATACTCAGCGCGGAAGGTATATTCGTCCTTGTCATATTCAACGGAGAGTGCATAACGCTTCTTTTTTATACTAACGGTCTCGCCAGAAACAGGATCGGTCATTCCACCACGACTACCCGTCCATCCGAAAACACCAACACGAACACCCTCAATAGGCATTACCCAAACACCGCCAATAATATCTTTTTGCTGGTCCTTATCCTTCATGTTAATACCTTCGCCATTATAAACGCCTACTTGATAATGCAATAATCGGCGACCATTAGGGTTAGGTAATAAATCACCCTGAACTTGGATACCAATATCGCGACCACCTGATGATTTTTCACCGGTGCGATCGCCGAAACCCGACAAGCTATTAATTACATGAGCATAAGCATACCAGCCTTGCGTTATAGGATTCGTGGGATTCTCAAAGGTAAATGCACGCTTAAACTCGCCGGCTCTTACCCTAAACTCCTTATATTTTGCCCATTCTATATAGAAGTCAACCAGTTGAACTGTTGGTTCACCAGGCCCTTTGGCATTGGTTCCCTGAATCTGAGCACGCCAATCGAAATCAGCAATTTTACCATCAAGAACAAAGCGAGCAATTCGAAGATTGAACTCATTGTGTTTAGCACCTTCTTTATCTTCAGCTTGATATTGCAGTATGCCATAACCGCTGAACTTAATGTTGTCATACCACTTGGTGGTTTTTTCTTGTGCATGAGCCGCTAAAGAAAAAACAATTACACATATGGCTAATAATGCTTTTCTCATAACCGTTTTTTTATTTATACAAATTACTAAGTTCATGGAATTAATATACATCTATTGACCAGATCAGCTTTTTCTCTTTGGCATCATATTCTTTTTGAATTCAGTATATACAGGCCAAACATAAGTCCCTCTCCCTTTTTTGAAGTCAGATGTATAATGCCCCAAAGATACGGAAAAATAATGAATATTCTGATAAAGACGACTAAAAAAGTATGATGGCAGCAGCTAAAGTCCAAGACGGAATAAAAACAATAGAAATACTTAATTAATAATTTGCAAATGTAGCATTATTATAATAATCTTCTTATCTTTACAAAAAATTACAACAAAGTATATATCATGAAAAAACTTATCACCACCCTACTTTTAGTGTGCATCACCCTCATGGGATGGGCACAAAGCAACAATGTGCTTAGTCAGCTACAGTCAGATCCCCAAAAAGCATACGGCAATGACTATCCCTACTCTATGAAAAGCCATCAGCTTACCAAAGCTCCAAAAGGCTATAAACCATTCTATATTAGTCATTATGCCCGACATGGCTCTCGTTATTATTGGAGCGATCAACTATACAAAGACTTAGATACATTACTGACCACAGCTCACACCAAGCACCAGCTTACCCAGGAAGGCGAAACCTTCTATGGCAAATTCATGGCTGCTAAGCAAGAGTTGATGACAGGTGTAAGCGAGCTGACTCAATTGGGCTGGGAACAGCATCAGTTCATTGCTCGTAACATGTACAATAATTTCCCAGAGGTGTTTAAGAAAGGTGGAAACGTGCTGGCCATTTCATCACTCTCTGGCCGTTGTGTTATCAGTATGGCAGCCTTCTGTCAAGAATTGGTGCAGTGCAACCCGAAGATTGAAATACGCGAGCAATCATCGCGTTTTACGCTTGACGGAGTAGTACCTACCGATGGTCAGAACCCTGTAAAGCACAACTTCCCCAAGCCAAACAAACCTCGTTATGAAAGCAATCGCGATAAGTTTCAAAGCAATAGTAACTTGAGCGAGAAAATTGTAGCCCGGGTATTTACCAGCACAGAGGGATTGCCTGGGAATGTTCAGACATTAGGTAATAACCTCATAAATCTTTACACCTCACTGCCCAACATTAATCATGAAGGTCTGATGGGTAATATCGTTACCGACCAAGAGATAGTAGATCGCTGGGAAAGCTCTAATTTGGGTTCTTACTCATGGGTATTCTCTGGACAATATAACATGATACCCATTTTGGAAGACATTCTCAAAAAGGCTGATGCAGCTATCAATGGCAGTAGCGACCATATCAGCGACTTTAGATTTGGACACGATACCTGCATCGGTCCACTCACTGTGCTGCTTGGCATCAATGGTGCCGATCTTGACCCAGAAGATCCATACGAAGTTAAAAACATATACCAGAATTGGGAAACCTGTAAAGCATCTAACATTCAACTGGTATTTTATCGCAGTAAGAAGAACAGCGATGATGTACTCGTGAAATGTTTATTGAATGGGAAAGAAGCCAAACTTCCAGTAACTACCAATAGTTACCCATACTATAAATGGTCAGACTTCCGTCAATTCTATCAGAATAAAATAAATAGCATTGTAAAATAACATCGTCATACAGTCATGCCACGAGGTAGCTCTCCACGGAGAGGAAGCTACCTCATGAACTGTTTTACATAGTCACCTTTTTTATAAAAAAACATAGATTTCTTTTTTACATTCCAAATAAAGCAGTACCTTTGCATTCGCAAAAGCAACGAAAGCTCATGCATCGCCACTTTAGCTCAGTCGGTAGAGCAACGCATTCGTAACGCGTAGGTCGCCAGTTCAAGTCTGGCAAGTGGCTCTAAACACTGAAGGAGATGCTTTATAGGCATCTCCTTTATTTATTGATACGCGTATGAAAAGACGTACAATACATATTTTACTGGGCGTATTGCTCGCCATAGTACTAGTGGTCTGTGCCATCGGTGGTGCTTTCTATTACTACTTCATGGCTCCGCAGTTTTTCCCCCAACAAACAGCTTACGTATATATAGACCGAGATGATTCAGCCGATTCGGTATATGTGAAGGTACAAGAAGTGGGCAATGTAAAAGATTTCCATGGATTCAAATGGATGAGCGACTATCGCCATTACCCTGAAAGCATTCGTACTGGCCGTTATGAAATACGCAACAATGAAAGTGTGTATCAAGTATTCAGTCGCATATGGAGAGGCTATCAGACCCCCATGAATGTTACCATCAACAGTGCTCGCACTATGAAACGACTGGCAGGTCAGGTGGGCCGACAGCTTATGATTGATTCTACTGAAATAGCTACGCTGATGTATGACTCTATTTTTCAAATAAAGATGGGTTATACGAAAGAGACAATGCCTGCTTTGTTTATACCTGATACCTACGAAATGTACTGGGATATAACGGTTGATGCTTTCTTTGAACGTATGCAGACGGAACATAAACGCTTCTGGAACAATCAGCGTAAGGCGAAAGCAGAAGAAATGGGACTTTCAGAAAATGAAGTTGCTACACTTGCTTCTATCGTAGAAGAAGAAACCAATAACAATGGAGAGAAGCCATCGGTGGCAGGTTTATACTACAACCGTTTACGCATTGGCATGCCTCTGCAAGCCGATCCCACCATTAAGTTTGCTTTACAGGAATTTGGCATCCGCCGCATTCTGAACTCCGACTTAAATGTAGAGTCGCCCTACAATACCTACTTGCATCGTGGTTTGCCTCCTGGTCCTATACGCATTCCTTCAGTAGTGGGATTAGATGCTGTATTGAACTATGAGCATCATAATTATCTTTACATGTGTGCTAAAGAAGATTTCTCGGGCACCCATAACTTCGCTGCCACTTATGGGCAGCACCTACGTAATGCACAGCGTTATTGGGCAGCGCTAAACAAAAGGAAAATAAGCAGATGAAATGGTTTGTGTTTTATAAAGGACAGCTGCTTTTACAGCAGAAAAATGACTCACTATTTGTGCCCGATGGCAATGAGCCTCCCATAGCTGTACCTGATGGCCAGAAAGTACATGAAGTGACAATGGATAATGGCGTAAAGATAAAGACTTTCAGAATAAATGCGCCTGATGCCATCAATGAGTATTGGCAATTAATTGGCCTACGCGATTCTTTTAACTACATCCCAGAGGAAGACTATCTGTGTGCTGGCAAAGCCTCACAAATATTGTATTGGGACGAACACAGCCATTATTGTCCCACATGTGGCGTGCCAACAATACAAGAGACGCCCATCATGAAAAAATGTCCAAAATGTGGACTAGAGATGTATCCACCTATAGCCACTGCTATCATCGTACTGATTCAACGCGGCGACGAAATATTGCTGGTACACAACCGTGCTTTTAAGCGTAATTATTATGGATTGGTGGCAGGATTCTTGGAAGCTGGGGAAAACTTGGAAGAATGTGTGCATCGTGAAGTAATGGAAGAAACTGGCCTTACCATTAAAAACCTTCAGTATTTTGGCAGTCAAACATGGCCCTACCCCAGTGGTCTGATGGTAGGTTTTACAGCAGAATATGAAAGTGGTACTATCAAGCTGCAAGAAGATGAATTAAGTGCTGGTGCTTTTTACAGTCGCAATAACATGCCTCATATCCCACAAAAAATGAGCATCGCCCGTAAACTCATCGACTGGTGGCTTACAACCCAAAGCTGATTATTTTTTTTATCAACAATTGAGTTTTTCTGATACTAACAATAAAGGTGGAGCTGCAAGCCCCACCTTTATTATATATATGGTGTTAGATCACCTTAAGCAAAGTTATCGAACATCAAGTTCTGTGAAGGAACACCCAAGTCATAGAGCAGACCTTCAACAGCCTTTGACATAGGACCAGGACCGCACATGTAGTATTCGATATCTTCAGGTGCTTCATGATCCTTCAGATAGTCATTGAACATTACCTGATGTACAAATCCAGCTGTGTACTTCACGCCTGCAGCATCAGCAGCAGGATCAGGACGGTCGAGTGCCAAGTGGAAGTGGAAGTTCGGGAATTCTTTCTCCAGACCAAGGAAGTCGTCAAGATAGAATACCTCGTTCAAAGCACGTGCACCATAGAAGTAATGCATTTCACGGTCGCGTGTCTTCAAAGTCTTACACATGTGCATAATCTGTGCACGCAACGGAGCCATACCAGCGCCACCACCTACCCAAATCATCTCACGCTTAGAATCGAAGATTGGATGGAACTCACCATAAGGGCCACTCATCTTCACCTTATCGCCTGGTTTCAAGCTAAAGATGTAAGAAGAAGCAATACCAGGACTTACGTCCATGAAGCCCACTTGTGGTTTTGGCTTAAATGGAGGAGTAGCGATACGTACAGTCAACATAAAGCGGTCACCCTCGGCAGGATAGTTAGCCATAGAGTAAGCACGGATAGTTGGTGTATCATTCTTGCACTTCAAAGTAAACAAACCAAACTTCTCCCATGCTGGCAAATACTCGCCCAGAGACTCCTTATCGATGTCCTTGTCATAGTCCATGTCATAAGTAGGGATCTGGATCTGTGCATAAGAACCAGGGATAAAGTCCATGTGCTCACCAGGAGGCAGCTGTACGATGAACTCCTTGATAAATGAAGCCACGTTCTTGTTAGAAACAACTGTACACTCGTATTCCTTCACACCTAAGATGCTCTCAGGAATCTTGATAGAGAGGTCGTTCTTCACCTTTACCTGGCAGCCCAAACGCCAGTGGTCTTGTTGCTGCTTACGGCTGAAATGAGGAGTTTCAGATGGCAGAATCTCACCACCACCTTCGAGCACCTGCACCTTGCACTGACCGCAAGAGCCCTTACCACCGCAGGCAGAAGGGAGGTGAACATCGTTAGTCACCAATGTATTGAGCAATGTGCTACCGGAATTAACCTCCAGCACCTTGTCGCCACCATTGATGGAAATTTTAACTTTGCCTGAAGGCACCAAGTAATACTTGGCAACCAGCAGGATGATGACAAGCAGCAGGATGACTACAAGGAATACCCCAATGCTCGCTAATATTAAATTCATATTCATTGTATATTCCTTTCCTTTTTAGAGTTTCAAACCTGAGAAGCACATAAAGCCCATAGCCATCAAGCCTACCACAATGAATGTAATACCCAATCCCTTAAGAGGAGCTGGTACATCAGAGTAAGCCATCTTTTCACGAATAGCGGCCAAGCCCACAATAGCAAGCAGCCAGCCAATACCAGAACCCAAGGCATAACCGACTGCATCGAGCACGCCTCCAATATACTTAGGATCACTTGGGTTCAAACCAATGCGCTGTTGCATGAACAGAGAAGCACCCATGATGGCGCAGTTTACTGCAATCAGTGGCAAGAAAATACCCAGTGCATTGTAGAGAGAAGGGCTGAAACGTTCAACCACCATTTCCACAATCTGTACGATAGCAGCAATCACGGCGATGAAAAGGATAAGACTGAGGAAGCTCAGGTCAACACCTTCCACCAATGCGCCTTCTGACAGCACATAAGTCTGCAACAGATAGTTCACAGGCAGGGTTACCAACAACACGAAGGTTACGGCAGCACCCAACCCCAAAGCAGTTTTTACATTCTTTGATACGGCAAGGTAAGAGCACATACCCAGGAAGAATGCAAATATCATATTGTCCACGAAAATAGAGCGGACGATTAAGCTAAAGAAATGTTCCATACTCTTTCAATTTTTACTTTTCTTGCAATTCCTTATGGTGGGCACGCTGGTACCAGATGATGCAAGCTACGATGATCAGTGCCATCGGAGACATTACCATCAGACCGTTGTTGATGTAACCCAAATCCTTAATCCAATCATAGTTCAGCAGGTTGAAGCCAAGCAGGGTACCTGAGCCGAGAATCTCACGGAACACAGCCACGATAACCAATATCTTAGCATAACCCAAACCATTACCAACACCATCGAGGAAAGACTCCCAAGGACCATTCTGCATTGCGAATGCTTCCAAGCGACCCATCAAGATACAGTTTGTAATGATCAGACCCACATACACTGACAGCTGAACACTCACATCGTAAGCGAACGCCTTCAGAATTTCACTAACGATAGTTACCAAGCTCGCAACCACTACCAACTGAACGATGATACGGATACGATTAGGAACAGTCTTACGAAGCAGAGAAATCACCACATTAGCAAAAGCCGTGATAACAGTCACTGCCAGACCCATCACAATGGCTGGCTCTAACTTACTGGACACTGCCAGTGCAGAGCAAATACCCAACACCTGAACGGTTACAGGGTTGTTCAAGCCAAGAGGAGTCATGAACACTTCTTTATTTTTAGCTGAAAATAATGTTGACATATTCTATCCTCCTCTTATTTATTGTTTAAAAAAGCCTTATAATTGCCCAAGCAGTCCTTCAGCATGGCATCTACACCATTAGAAGTCATGGTACCACCAGAGATGCCATCCACCTTATTGATGTCACCCTTTGCTTGGCCATTCTTCACTACTTCCAAAGCTACATCTTCACCATTCAGCACCTTCTTGCCTTCAAATTGTTGTTGGAAGGCAGCATAGCTCTGAATCTCAGCACCCAAACCTGGAGTTTCGCTAGCATGAGAGAAATAAGTACCATAAACAGTATCCTTATCCTCGTTCAGTGCTACATAGCCCCAAATTGCGCCCCACAAACCTGCGCCGAACACTGGGAATATATATTTCTTCTGTCCGTCAATCTCAGCCTCAAATACATGCAATCGACCATTCTTCTTAAAATCATTTTCGAAGCTGGTAACAAACTTGCCGGTATAATCAGAAAGCTGACCATTCTGATACAGCTTATCAGCCTTGATATATTTAGCATAGTCAGCAGCAGCATCGCTTGACTCACGAACATTCAGCGCATACAGAATCTGCTTCTTAGTATCCAGCTCTACATTAGCATCCTGACGGCTGCTGAAAGCAGAGTGTACGAACGATAGCAGAAATGCCACAATAACAACCATTACCGCAGCATAAATGATAGTATAACTATTACTATTGGTATTCATTTTCTTAAACGGCATTAATTGTTAAACTTTAGCAACTCGTTTCTCACGCTTGCTGATATTGCTTTGAACTACATAGTAGTCAATCAGCGGAGCGAAGATATTCATCAACAGGATGGCCAGCATCATGCCCTCTGGATAACCAGGATTCAAAACACGGATGACAATTGCCATTACGCCGATGAGGAAGCCATAAATATACTTACCACACTCAGTGCGAGCTGAGGTTACAGGATCGGTAGCCATAAACACGGCACCAAAGCAGAAACCACCCAGTACGAGGTGTTCATACCAAGGCATATTAGCTACTGCATTGTCAGGACCAATCACATTGAACACCCAAGCCATCAGACCACCACCTACAAATACGCTCAGCATGGTCTTCCAACTTGCAACACCTGTCCACAGCAGAATCACAGCACCAATTGCAATGGCAATAACACTGGTTTCACCAATTGAACCAGGAATAAAGCCAGTTACCATATCCATACTGAATTCTGGGAATCCGGTTGCAGATGAAGCTGTAGCAGCCTGTCCCAGCGGAGTAGCCACTGTAAGTCCATCAACAGTGTTACCCAAGCCCAAAATACTGTCGCCAGATACCCATACAGTGTCACCAGACATCTTGGTAGGATAAGCGAAGAACAAGAAAGCACGGGTAATCAATGCAACGTTGAATATATTCATACCAGTACCGCCAAACACCTCTTTTGCAAAGATAACAGCAAATGCAGTTGCAATGGCCAGTATCCACAATGGGCACTCAATTGGCACAATCAGCGGAATCAAGATACCTGATACCAGGAAACCTTCCTGAATCTCCTCATTCTTCCACTGTGCTACAGTGAACTCAATGCCAAGACCCACTACATAAGAAACAATGATTTTCGGCAACACAGCCAGAAAACCATAGAAGAACATAGCCCAGAAGCCACCTTCTGCGCCTGTAGCATGGAAATGCTGATAGCCCACATTGTACATACCGAACAACATGGCCGGAATCAGCGCAATCACCACCAATGACATGATACGTTTGCTGTCAATGGCATCATGAATATGCGTTCCGGATTTCGATGTGCTGGCTGGTACGAAAAGGAAAGTTTCGAAACCGTCGAACACAGAGCGAAATGCGTGTAATTTGCCGCCTTCTTCGAAGTTCGGCTTTATCTTATCCAGATAATTTCTTAACGCGCTCATTTATTACTTGTTTTTAAATTTCACAAATTTTTAAGCCATTTCAGCACGAAGTGCATCAAGTCCTTCACGGACAATGCGCTGCACCTCAACTTTTGAAGAGCATACAAACTCACAAAGAGCAAAGTCTTCGGGAGCCACCTCATAAATACCTAACGCTTCCATCTTGTCGATGTCACCAGCAATGATAGCTTTCACCAAGTATTCAGGATAGATGTCCATAGGGAACACGCTGTCGTATTCACCCGACATAATCATGTGACGTTCGCCACCTTTAACACGAGCATCCATTACATACTCCTTCTTACCCTGCAGCCAGCTGAAATAAGAACGGCTGGTACTAAAGTCATTGACGCGAGGCATAATCCAACCCAACATTTCATGTACGTCGTTACCCTCAGGAATAACAGTAAGCTGTGAATGGAAAGCGCCTAAATAGCAGCCCTCTGCTTTCACTTGCTTGCCAGTCAACACATTGCCACTGATATAGCGCAGAGCCTTACCAGTTGAAACATGTCCCTTGAAGATGTTATCAAGTTTCGCACCCACCAACATCTTTACATAGCAAGGTTTTTCAAACTCAGAGCCTGTAAGAGCCACTGTACGAGTAAGGTTCACCTTACCGGTATTAAACAAACGACCGATAAAGATCACAGCTTCAGGACCAATTGTCCAAACCACTTCTCCCTTGTTAACTGGAGCTACGTGATTGATTTGAACGCCCACATTACCTGCAGGATGAGGACCATCAAATGCCGTAATTGTTACATTCTTTGCCTGCGTCAAAGCAGCAGACTTCTGTTTTACACTAACGCCCAGATAAGTTTTGGCGATCTTAGCCAGTGCATCGAGACCTGTTTGGAAGTTAGCCTCCTCTCCTTTCAGCTGCAGCTCGAAATCTGGAGCCAAAGGTGCACTGTCAAAAGCTGACACAAAGATAGCACGTGGCTCATCGTCGGGATTAGCAATTACATCGTACGGACGCTGACGCATAAAAGCGAACAGACCAGCTTCCAACAGAGCAACCTTTACTTGCTCACCTGACAGGTCAGCTGGGTTCTTCTTGCCGAAATCTGCGTACTGCTGCTCCTTGTCAGGAGTCACGATGATGTTCATCACCTTACGACGGGCACCTCGCTCAACGCTTGCCACCACGCCACTTACTGGCGAAACAAATTTCACTTCGGGGTGATTCTTGTCAACAAACAAGGGTTCCCCTGCCAGGACATGCACCTGATCTTTCACTACCACTTTGGGAGTGACACCAGTAAAATCATCGGGTACAAGAGAATATGCATCCGATGCAGGTAAGGCTACCACCTCATTGGCTGGTTTACCTTTCAGGTTGATGTCAAGGCCTTTGCGTAATTTTATTACATTTGCCATGCGATTATATAAATAATTAGTTTCCGATAATCTTTGCAAAATTAGTGAATATTTAACAAATAAACGAAGTTATTGCGGTTTATTTTCCCCAACAACCTCGTTTATTTCTCTTTTCATATCAAACGCTGCCACATGAAGCAACAATTGTTTATTCTTCCTCAGCAAACATAGGATCCCAAGCCGGAAGTTTTATCGGAGTCTGTTTCATTAAACCCTTCACTTTTTCAGGCACATAGCGGCTTTCCACCACCAATCGGAACATATATTCGTTAAACCACTCATCAGTCATAATCAAAAAACCGTTGAAGCCACGATCTAAGCCCCAACTATTCTCCACCATCCACTTTACAGGCTTGCCATCCTTATCTAAATCAACAGCCGTCAGCGTCATGGCATGAGTAGAAGCACTGGCAAAAGTCTGGATACGTTGTTTCTTATCCATGCCAAATGTAGTACCCATCAGCGATCCATAATCGAAATTATTTACATCCAACAAACCGCGCTTTGAGTCTTGAAATTTACCCACATCACACGAGAAATACATCATGGTATTGTCTTTTAAAGAAGCAATAGCCATCTCCTTGATTTCATCGATGGGTAGGTTCACATACACCCAGTTCTGTCCGTCATATGTATGACGATCAAAATCTATCTCATAAGTTTTGTAGTACTCACGAGTTGGATCATTCATTAACATCACATAATCAGAGAGCAGACTCATATCGCCATACTTTTCATAAAAAGACATCGGCGTATGATGTTCAGTAGCAACAGGCTTACCTTCACTATCCTTACGTACAAAATCAAACTCTTTAGGAGGAATACCCAAATTCAACACCAGCATTCGATAAACGGTAGAAAGCATGGCTGTTTTTTCTGTTTCCAAATCAGCCGGCTTTACCCCTTTAGCAGCCTCATCACGCAATTTCAGGCCATACTCTTTCAGTTTCTGAGAGATCAAGCTACGCATTGAAGATGTATGGGTACTGCTATAAGTATCGGGCATCACATCCTTAGGCACCAAACCATATTTTTTCACCAAATCAGCCACGCCACAGAAAGTACCGCCATCACTCAGCGGATGCTGAAAGAGCCACTGTACCATTTTATCGTCCATTGACTGCTTATGCGTATCTATAACGCCTTGCAGGAAAAGGTTAGCCTTCTCTAACTGATCATAAAAGAATGAATAGTTCTGCGAGAATTCAAAAGCTGGCATATCATATTTATCAATTGCCTTAGCACGCATTACATTTAAGCCCGTAAACAGCCAGCAACGGCCCGAAGACGCTTGGTTAGTAATGCCCTTTGATTTAACCCGAATAGTGAAGTTGGTGTCCATTGCCCGCTGGTTGTCTTGATTTACCACCAATGCGCTAATATCGTTGCTACCAATAGCATTACGAATAGCCTTGTTAGCAGGCGTATCCTCATAGCCCTTTTCAATTTGCTGCAACATGCGACTATCAATGCCACCCTTTGCTGTCTGTGCATTTGCTACAGAAGCTATTGCAAGTAACATGAAAGCCAATAAAAAATGTTTATTCATATCATATAGATTTAAGCAAGTAAGCCCCACTGCTATTGGCTGTGAGGCTTACTAAATAGTTCAAATATAAGTTTTAAGCTTCTCTTTCAATATAAGCCAGCACGTCACCCTTATTTACGGTAGCGCCCTGCTGAGCACATACTTCGATAATCTTACCTGTAAAGTTAGCTTTCACCTCAGCCTGCTCACCCCACAAAGTAGTGATGTAGCAGAAGTGGTCGCCTTCCTTAAACTTATCGCCAATAGCTGGAGCCAATGAAGCATTCACCACATCAATTTCCCACAGCATCTGACCATTTACAGGAGCTGTGATAGGCTCAGCCTTAGCACGTTTCAGTTTCAAGATATCCTCTGGATTGAAGCCCTGCTTAGCCATTGCTGCATCCTTAGCCTTCTGGAGATCAGCCTCGAAGCGCTGCTTAGCAACACCACTCTTGAATGGACGATACTGTTCTGGGTGCATAGCCAGCTCGAAGAGTTCTTCATCGTCTGGTCCAGTTTCCCAACCATTCTCCTTCATCTCCTTGCGGAAGTCATCCATATTGTCTGGATAGAGTGCCTGTACATCACCAGTGAAGAATTCAAGACCCTGCTGCTTAGCCAGCTCCTTGATTTCAGGAGCCACCTCACCAGGCAGTTGTCCACTTCTACCAAGAATCATACCCCAGATACTCTTGTCAGTCAGCAAGCTATAGCGTGGTTTACCCTGAGCCTCAGCCATGATGTTCATCAATGCGATATTCTTTACATACTGGCTAAATGGAGTTACCAATGGAGGATAACCAACCTTAGGCCATACATATTCTACCTCATCAAACAAGCGTATTACCACTTCATCAATGGTCATTTCTGGCTTTCCCTGTGCCTTCAGTGACATATTGATTACAGGCATCATGGTCTTCATGTCAGCCATCATTGAGCCCATCATACCACCAGGCAGACCGCACTTAAGCAACAAAGAAGACATGTGCTTGTTGGTTGGATCCATAAAATAGCCCAAGAAGTCATCAATAAATTCCTGAGTCAAAGCGCGAGCTTCCATATAGGCCTTCATGTTGATGTCTTTCACTTTAAAGCCAGCATTTTTCAGCATAGCCTGAATAGTAATCACATCTGGATGAACTTTACCCCAAGACAATGGTTCGATTGCCACATCAAGTACATCAGCACCAGCCTCAGCCACTTCCAACATAGAAGCGACAGAAAGACCAGGACCACTATGACCATGATACTGAATAACCGTCTTAGGATGACGCTCCTTGATATTCTTTGTCAACTCACCCAATGACCAAGGACGACCTATACCGGCCATATCCTTCAAACAGATTTCCTCAGCGCCTGCTTCAATCAGCTTATCAGCCAATTTAGTATAATATTCAACAGTATGTACAGGTGAATAAGTGATACACAGGGTAGCCTGTGGAGTCATACCACCTTCTTTCGCATATTTAATTGAAGGAATGATATTGTTAGCATCGTTCAAACCATCAAAAATACGTGTTATATCAACACCTTGTGCGTGCTTTACCTTATACATCAGTTTTCGTACATCCACAGGACATGGATACATACGCAAAGCGTTCAGACCACGATCCAGCATGTGCGTCTTAATACCCACCTCATTAAAAGGCTTTGTAAAAGCACGAACAGCTTTATTGGGGTTCTCACCATACATCAAGTTCACCTGCTCAAAGGCACCACCGTTAGTTTCCACACGGTCAAAGCAGCCCATATCAATGATGACTGGAGCAATGCGAACCAATTGATCAATACGTGGCTGGAACTTACCAGAAGACTGGAACATGTCACGATAAACGAGACTGAATTGGATTTCTTTTTTCATATAATTTTAATTAAACAATTACCTATTTACCTAATTTAGCGCAAAGGTACAACTTTATTTTTACACAACCCAACTTTTGAACATTTTTTTATAAAAGAAAATCCAGATATATCAATTTCATACTTCAGCAGCATCATTTCAATACATCCTATCGCATTCTATGGATTTATCATGTAAAAAAATTTACTATTATACAGATGAAGGAAAAGAAAAAAAGAATTAAAAATACTTGTTTATAGTTTGCAGTATGCGGTTATAATAATAATTATTTGTATGTTTGCATGAAAATAATTCAAAATATTGGAGATGAAGGTAACCATTGTTTCGGGCGCACGCCCAAACTTCATGAAGATAGCACCGATATGCCGCGCCATAAATGCTGCTCGCAGCAACGGCAAAGACATTTCATACCGACTGATCTATACTGGTCCAAAAGGCGATCCAAGTTTGGATGCTTCGCTGTTTTCAGACCTCGACATACAAGAACCAGACGGCTACTTGAATGTAGCACATGGCGGTCAAAGTGAAGTAGCCGCTTCTATTATGCTGGCATTCGAGAAAGAGCTCGATGTCCATCCTGCACACGTTGTACTGGTGGTTGACGACCTGGCCTCTACGATGAGTTGTTCGATTGTAGCTAAAAAGCGTGGACTGAAAGTAGCCCATGTAATTGCAGGTACACGTTCGTTCGACATGAACATGCCTCGCGAAGTTAATCGCACCATAGTAGATGCCATTTCAGATTTCCTGTTTACTGCAGGCATGGTGGCCAACAGAAATCTGAACCAAGAAGGCATGATTCCTGATTATATTCATTATGTAGGCAATATCTTAATTGATACCATCCGTTATAACCGCCACCGGCTGCTACAGCCCATGTGGTTTAAAAGCATGGGACTACGTAAGGGTAACTACTTATTACTTACGCTGAACAGACGTGATTTATTGCGTAACATGCCCGTTTTGAAATCATTGTTGGAAACGGTCATCAAAAAAGCCAATGGCATGCCCATTGTAGCCCCCTTACATGGTTACGTTGAAGATGTGGTGAAGCAATTAGAGCTGAATGCTCCCAATTTGTATATTATGCCATCACAAAGCTATCTACATTTTGGTTTCCTCATTAATCAAGCGAAAGGTATAGTAACCGACTCTGGCAACATTGCAGAGGAAGCGACCTTCTTAGATGTGCCTTGCATCACACTGAACACCTACGCAGAACATCCTGAAACTTGGCGCATTGGAACCAATGAGCTGGTGGGTGAGAATACATTTGCTTTGGCAGCAGCCCTTGACAAATTGATGCAAGGAGAATGGAAACATGCTACCCTGCCCGACCGGTGGGACGGAAGAACAGCAGAAAGAATTGTTCAGGTATTGTTAGAAAGTCATTAACATTAAAAAACACTCTCCCTTTTTTGCGATTAAGGAAAGCTGTAGAAAGGGAAAAGAGCTAAATAGAAATTAATGAAAAGACTGTATATATTTTTTTCAGCATTAGTAGTCGCTTTGACTTTCTCTGTCAATGCATCGGCACAAAAGATTAGAGGTGTTGTGACAGACTCACTTACAAATGAGCCATTGCTATACGTGACCGTGCAATATGAAGGCAAAGGATCGGGAAGTGTGACCAATGGTGAAGGTGAATACGAAGTAGATAATAACGCCCGCAGGGGATGGACCGAACTGACTTTTTCAGCTATTGGTTATGAGACAAAACGTGTAAAAATCACCAGTGCTACACGAGAAGTTACCTTGAAGCTGAAACCGGCCGACATAGAAATTGCGGAAGTGACAGTAAAGCCTGGCCAAGAACGCTATCGCCGCAGAGACAACCCCGCAGTTATATTCATGCGTAAGGTCATAGAGAAAAAGAAAGGTCTCAAACTAGAGAGCAATGACTTCTACGAATACCGTAAATACCAGAAAATGCGCATGTCTATCAACGACATTACCGCAGAAAAGATGGAAAAAGGTATCTATAAGAAGTTCTCTTTCTTTAAGGACCAAGTAGAAAAATCACAGAAAACAGGCAAAATGATTCTTCCCATCTCGATCAAGGAAACAGCTTCACGCACTATTTTCCGCAAAGATCCTGAGAGCAAGAAGGAAATTATTGATGGTTACAACTCATCGGGCATTGAAGAGTTTTTAAGTACCGGCGACATGGTAGGTACCATCATGGCTGATGTATTCAAAGACATAAACATTTATGACGACGACATCAACCTGCTGCAACGTCGCTTTGTCAGTCCTATTGGCCGTGGCGCCATCACCTTCTACCAGTATTATCTTGAAGACACACTGATGGTAGATAAGACCGAGTGTATCCACCTTACATTTGTACCCGCCAATCCTATGGATCCTGGCTTTACAGGTCATCTTTACGTAGCGCGTGACTCATCTTATGCAGTGAAGCGCTGCATCATGAATTTACCGAAAAAAACAGCGGTTAACTTCGTGGAAGACATGATTGTTCAGCAAGAATATGAGCAAATGCCTGATAGCAGTTGGGTACTCATGAACGATGACATGACCGTGCAGTTAAGATTAACGTCAGCCATCCAAGGTCTGGAAGTGGAGCGCATCACACGATACTCAGATTATAAGTTTGACCCAATTGAGGCACGTCTGTTCCGTCTGAAAGGCGATGTAATCAAGCAAATAGACATGATGAACAAAACAGACGAGTTTTGGGCAGAAGTACGCGATGAACCGTTGACAAAGCAGGAGAGTTCAATGGACGTATTCATGAACCGTTTGGAACAGATACCTGGCTTTAAATATACCATTTTTGCTGCTAAAGCATTGATAGAAAACTACATCGAATTGGGTTCCAGAAAGAAACCAAGTAAAATTGATTTAGGTCCTATCAACACCACCGTAACCAGTAATTTTGTAAATGGACTGCGACTTCGACTTAGTGCCATGACCACAGCCAACCTTAGCAAACATTGGTTTGCCAGTGGTTACGGGGCATACGGTTTCAAGGATCACAGATGGATGTATAAGGGTGAACTGGCCTATTCTTTCTTACCACGCGAATACATGCTGTGGGAGTTTCCGAAGCATTACATCCAGTTTAAATACCAGGATGATGTCATGTCACCCAGCGACAAGTATCTTGACACAGATAAAGATAACATGTTCGTAGGTATGCGTTGGACCACAATGGACCAGATGACATATACGCGCAACGCCGAACTCACTTACGAATTAGAGACTTTGTCGGGTTTCTCAGTCAAAGCACAAGCACGACATCGCAACGACGAGCCTGTAGGCACTTTAGCTTACTACAAAAACGATGGACCCGTGCCTGGACAACTTAGTGAAAGCAATACATTTGTAAAAGACATAACGACCAACGAACTGGCAGTTACCCTGCGCTATGCACCTGGCGAATCGTTTATCAACACCAAACAACGACGTCGTCCCATTTCACTGGATGCACCGATCTATACGCTCACGCACACTTTTGGTTTCAAAGGACTGGGAGGTGACTACAACTTCAACATCACAGAGTTCAGTATGCGTAAGCGCTTCTGGATGGGATCATGGGGCTACTTAAACATCATTGGTCGTGCGGGTGCACAATGGAACAGAGTGCCATTCCCCATGTTGAACATTCCAATTACCAATCTGTCGTATATCATGATGTACGATCAAGAGTCATTTGCATTGATTAAGAATATGGAGTTCATGAACGACCGCTATGCTGCCCTGTTCATAAAGTATAATATGAATGGTAAACTGTTCAACCGTATTCCACTTATCAAGAACTTGAAATGGCGTGAAATGTTCTGTGTACGTGCCATGTGGGGTACACTGACAGACAAGAATAACCCTTATTTAGCGGGTAATGAAGATTTGTTTGTATTCCCAACGCGCAACGGACAGCCAGCCAGTTTCCTGATGGATTCAAGTAAGCCATACGTAGAAGTGAGTTTCGGTATCTATAATATCTTCAAGCTATTCCATGTAGAATATGTCAGACGCCTCACCTATCTTGATGCACCTGGCACCCACAAGGATGGCTTTAGATTCATGGTACTGGTGACCTTCTAAACATTGATAATAATAACCGTTAAGGCCATTGACGATAAGCATTATGTCACCATTAGCAGAAAGACTTCGCCCGCAAACACTTGATGATTATATCGGACAGAAACATCTGGTCGGCGAAGGGGCAGTATTGCGTCAGATGATTGACAAGGGTGAGATATCGTCATTCATCATGTGGGGGCCTCCAGGTGTTGGTAAAACCACATTGGCACAAATTATCGCTCACAAATTAGAAACACCTTTCTATACACTCAGTGCTGTGACCAGTGGCGTGAAAGATGTGCGCGATGTAATAGATCGTGCCAAGCACTCACGGTTTTTCTCTCAAGCAAGTCCTATTTTATTTATCGATGAAATACACCGTTTCAGCAAATCACAACAAGACTCTTTGTTGGGTGCGGTTGAACAAGGTGTGGTGACATTAATAGGAGCCACTACAGAAAATCCGTCGTTCGAGGTAATACGACCGCTATTGTCAAGATGCCAGGTTTACACCCTTAAATCATTAGATCATACAGACTTGCTACAGTTGCTCGATCATGCCATTCATACCGACATAGAGTTAAAGAAACGAACCATAGAGCTGCGCGAGACGTCAGACTTACTGCGATTCAGTGGTGGTGATGCCCGCAAGCTTCTCAATATACTTGAATTAGTAGTACAAGCCGAACAGCAAGATCCAATTATAATTACCAATGAACTGGTAGCTAAACGCATTCAGCAGAACCCTCTGGCTTACGACAAAGACGGGGAGATGCATTACGACATCATCTCAGCCTTTATCAAGAGTATTAGAGGCAGTGACCCCGATGCGGCCATCTATTGGTTGGCCCGCATGGTAGAAGGAGGTGAAGATCCTGCCTTCATTGCCAGACGATTGGTTATCCTGGCAGCAGAAGATATTGGCTTAGCCAACCCTAATGCCTTGCTGTTAGCCAATGCTTGTTTCGACACACTGATGAAGATAGGCTGGCCAGAAGGTCGCATCCCTTTGGCAGAGACAGCCATCTACTTGGCAACAAGTCCTAAGAGCAATTCAGCCTACCTGGCCATCGACAAAGCCTTGCAAGAGGTTAAGAAATCAGGCAATCAGCCAGTACCATTACACTTGCGAAATGCCCCTACCCAACTCATGCAAGAATTAGGATATGGCATAGACTATAAATATGCGCACGATTATCCGGGCCATTTTGTAAACCAGCAATACTTGCCTGATGCGCTAAAAGACAAGCGATTTTGGGAACCACAACCTAATCCTGCAGAAGAAAGGCACAAAGAACGCATGAAAGCATTATGGGGAAAAGACTATTGAACAATCAGTCGCCACCCCAGCAATAAAACGAGGACTATGCGCCCTCAAGATTTTGTTAATTGACCATAAAAGAAGAAAATATGAAAATAGTAGTTTTAGACGGTTACGCCGGTAATCCCGGTGATATGTCATGGAAAGAATTAAATGCACTTGGAGAATGCATCATATACGATCGCACAACTCCCGAAGAGATGATAGAACGTGCCAAAGACGCTGATATTGTACTCACCAACAAGGTATGCTTCCAGGCAAAACATTTCGACCAGCTACCCCAACTGAAATATGTGGGAGTAATTGCCACTGGTTATAACATCATAGACTGTGAAGCAGCCAGGGCGCATGGCGTGACTGTGACCAACATTCCTGCTTACAGCACCAATTCTGTTGCACAAATGGCTTTCGCCCACATCTTAAACATTTATAACCGCGTAGATCACTATGCCACAGAAATAAGGGAACAAGATGCTTGGGTAAAGAGCCAAGATTTCTCCTTCCTCGACACTCCTTTATTTGAGCTTTACGGCAAAAAAATTGGAATTGTAGGACTGGGTAACACTGGAATGGCAACGGCCCGCATTGCCATTGGCTTTGGCATGGAAGTATATGCCTTTACATCAAAATCTGAATTCCAGCTGCCTCATGAAATCAAGAAAATGGAACTGGATGATTTATTCCGCGAATGCGACATCATCAGTCTGCACTGTCCGCTCACTCCTACCACCAAAGACCTGGTGAACGCCCGGCGCTTAAAGCTCATGAAGCCTACATCCATCATTATCAACACCAGCAGAGGACCTGTAGTGAATGCACAAGACCTGGCTGACGCACTCAATAGCGGTCGCATCATGGCAGCAGGCGTGGATGTATTAGAGACAGAGCCCCCAACGGCCGACAACCCATTGCTCAAGGCCAAGAACTGTTACATCACGCCGCACATAGCATGGGCAAGTTTTGAGGCACGCGTACGTCTGATGGACATATTGGTAAGCAATGTAAAAGCTTTTATTGAGGGCAATCCCATCAACGTAGTGAATTAACCATGGGACATCTGTTCGAAGACCAATAAAGAAGAAGCATGTTGATAGTTGTATTAATGATGCTCGGTGGCATCCTGTGCGGGTATTTGTTCAGAAAGAAACGAATACCCCATATCCAGCAGGTTACTACCGTACTTATATGGGCATTGTTATTCCTGTTGGGATTAAACATCGGCAGTAATGAGCAAGTCATCAACAGCATTGGCACATTGGGTCTGGAAGCTTTAGCCATCACTATCTTTGCAACATTAGGAAGTCTCATTGCAGCATGGCTGTTATGGAGATATGTTAATCAGCAAAAAGCAGACAACGACCATCACTCATTAACAAATAAAGGAGGGCACCAGCTATGAAAGGCAGCCTCATCATCATAGCCTTCTTCATAGCAGGTGTCATTTGTGGAAACACAGGAATCATTTCGGCCGACATCGCCCAGAGCGACATCAGTTTCTACGCCTTGTGCGCCCTCCTGCTGAGCGTAGGTTTCAGTGTAGGCAACGACCCCACTGTTATAGAGCGTTTCCGTGCCTTAAATCCCAGACTGGCCTGGTTGCCAGTCATGACCATCTTAGGCACCTTAGCCGGCAGTCTGGTAGTAAGCTTTCTATTACCCCAGCGTTCTCCAACAGAATGCATGGCAGCAGGTTCTGGTTTCGCCTACTACTCTTTGTCGAGCATCCTCATCACCCAATACAAAGGAGCAGAACTCGGCACCATTGCTTTACTTGCCAACATTGCGCGCGAAATCATCACCCTTGTGGGTGCTCCATTAATGGTGCGATGGTTTGGCACCTTAGCTCCCATCTCTTCAGGTGGAGCTACCACCATGGACACCACCTTGCCCATCATTACCCGTTGCAGTGGACAGCAATATGTAATTCTCTCGCTGTACCATGGATTCATTGTAGATTTCAGTGTACCGTTTCTTGTAACGTTTTTCTGCTCTTTTTGACAACACCTTTATTATATATAATCAACTGACTTTGCACCAAAGGAAACAAGTTATATGGAAGAAAATACCCAAGAAAAGAGAAGCGACCTGATGGTCGGCAAAAAAATAATGTATGTGCACGGTTTCGGATCTTCGGGCGCATCAGGTTCAGCCAGAGGGATACGCATCCTGTTGCCAAAAGCCACAGTAATTGCTCCCGACCTGCCCGTTCATCCTGCTGAGGCGATGGATTTATTACATCGCATTTGCGACACCGAGAAGCCCGATATGATCATTGGCTCATCCATGGGAGGCATGTACACAGAAATGCTCTATGGATTCGACAGACTCTTAGTAAACCCAGCATTTCAAATTGCTGACACCATGGCCGAACACAACATGATGGGACGCATAGAGTTCAGTAACCCTCGCCAAGACGGTGCAAAAGACTTCTTAGTAAACAAAGCGCTGCAAAACGAATTCAGAGAAGTATCCAGTCATTGTTTCGAAGGAGTGAACGATGAAGAGCGCAATCGTGTGTTTGCCCTCTACGGCATTCACGACGAACTGGTACACACTTTCGATCTTTTCTCTGCGCACTATTCACATGCCATTCGTTTCAAAGGAGCCCATTTCCTCAACGACCATGCGCTGGTGCACTGCGTATTACCGATAGTACAATGGATTGACGACCGTCAGGAAGGCCGTGAGCGCCCCATCCTTTATATCAGTCTGGATCATACCTTACGAAAAGACAACGAGCCCATGCCAACAGCCGTAAAGGCATTCCAGAAACTGTCGGCAGTATATGATACCTACATCTTAGCATCAGTGCCCTACAACCATCCCGATGCATGGGGCGAACAAGTGCGATGGGTAGAGAAATGGCTGGGAGTAGCTGCCTATAACCGGTTGATACTCTCCAACCATAAGAACCTGAGTTATGGTGACTACCTCATTGATGCTTACGACACAGCTGGTGCCAGCTCCTTCATGGGAACCCATATCAAATTTGGCACCGACCCCTATAAGACTTGGGAAGATATCATGACTTTCTTCGATCGTTTAGGAGGCCAATAAAAAAGAAGGGTGTGCCAACGCACACCCTAAATTATTCTATTCCACTACAGTGAGTTTCACTTCCGTCTCACCAAATTCACTCTTCACTTTGACAAATATATCACCAGGCTTAGCATACGGTCGAATGATAATCTGTCCATAAGCACGATAAGGTTTAAACATAGCATGGTTAAAACTCTTCATGCCATCTATACTACCATTACCACAACCTACCAGTTCACCATTCCCAGTAACAGTAACCTCCACAGGCACATCTACACCTGTCACCTTGTTATCACCCTTGTCGATTACCTTCACCTCGATATATGACAAATCCTGGCGACTGGCCTCCAGCAACACCTTGTCGGGTGTCAGTTTGATGCCATGAGGAGGAGCAGCCGTTCTCAGCACCGTCTTTCCTATCATATTGCCATATTTGTAAGCCACAGCCTCCAAGCGTCCAGGTGCAAACGGCACATCAAACTCTGCCACATATTGGTCATTCACCTCAGCCTCAGCAATCTCATCACCTTGCAGTGTCAACTTCACCCTATCCCCCTGAGTGAACACCCTTATGTGCATAAGTTTACCTTCACAACCCAACCAGTTCCAATGATGGAATTCATTGGGCCATCCCCAAGGAGGCAAGTTTTCTACCATCCCATCAGGAATAGGTTCATGCACCAGCATCTCGACAGGAGTAACGCCCCAAAGCACATTACGATAATAACCTTGTGGCTTTTTACGGCCCGTAATGTCTAAATCGCCACACCATGAAATATACTTTGGAAACAGGTTAGGCATTGTTTCAAACTGTATATCATACAACTTGTCAGGCGTTAAACCCTCAGGCAGTTTTCCAGCTTTCAGCACTTGTCGAGCACGGTCGTCACGCTCAGCAGCATACACAGCTTCTCCGGCACTTACTTCACCCAGATAGTCCATTACCGTCCAGACGAAATCACCTATCACATACGACTTATCGAGCACTGGCTTCCAATAATCGTATGCCTGTGAAGAATAAGACGCAGCCGTAAAGAAAACACGATCAGGATGAGCTTCATGATCGGCCTCAATCATATCCGACATGTTATTATAGCCGCAAATATCGAGTGCTTCCAACTGAGGCTGAGCATTCTCCCATCCGCCCGATATCATGTGTGGTGATACCACTTGCGTTATGAATCGAGTAGCATCGAGTTCTTTCACACGATTGATCAGCGCAGACTGAATGCGCAGGGCATCCTCTGTAGATTGGTTAGGAATTTCATTACCTATGCTCCACATAATCACACTCGGATGATTGCGGTCACGCTTAATCATATTAGTAATGTCGGGCTCCCAAGTTTCTTTGAAATAAGTAGCGTAGTCCTGTGGAGTCTTGTGCACCTCCCAAACATCGGTAAACTCATCGATTACCAGCAAGCCCAGTTCATCACACGCATCGAGGAAATACGATGATGGAGGGTTATGCGCACAACGCACAGCATTGTAGCCAGCCTCCTTCATCAGTTCCACCTTGCGATATTCAGCCCGTTTAAAAGCAGCAGCGCCCAAGAAACCATTGTCAAGGTGCAAGCATCCACCTTTGAGGTATATCAATTCTCCGTTCAGGCGGAATCCCTTATCAGCCGACACTTCAATCTTCCTGACGCCAAAACGCTGTTTATATTCGTCAATAATTTTATTGCCCTTCTTAATGGTTATTTCAGCAGTATATAAGTAAGGGTTCTCCAATGACCAGATAACGGCACGACTGATATGCAGCATCTGTATAACCCTCACCCAAGAGTTAGCCCTCACCTCAATCTCCTGGTGCGCATTCCCCACATTTCTTCCCCTTTTGGATTTAATAACCACCTGCACGCTTACAACCTCATCCTCGTTCGTTTCGTTCACCACACGAGCTTCCACATTCACTTTCGTTTCATATGTATCAAGATAGGCCAGTGTTACATAAGCGCCCCAAGGATCCACGTGTATAGGGTCAAACATTTCCAGTTTCACGTCACGATAAATACCAGCCCCTGAGTACCAGTGAGCATTGCGTCCATTGTTACGGCAGCGCACAGCAATGATATTATCCTCGCCCACCGGTTTTAGTGCACTGGTAATATCATAGTAGTAAGGAGTGTATCCATTCACATGATTGCCCATCATGATACCATTCACCCACACCTTAGTCTCGTTATAGGTACCATCGAAGCTCAACTTCACCAGTTTACCTTCGAAGTTCTTATCCGTTTTTATGATTTTTCGATACCATCCAGTGCCCCCCATCACATGTCCAGTGGCATTTCGTCCTGGCGAATGCTTGCTAAACGGTCCTATTTGTTCATCATTATCACCACCAGGCAATGGAATAAGACTGTAATCATGTGGCAAATCTACAGGTTTCCAAGTAGTATCATCATAATCCATCATTTCAGCCCCAGCCAGTTCTGTTGGTGCGAAACGCCATCCGTCGTTAATCAGCATTTCCCTTACTGGTTCCTCTTCTGGCATATCGTAATAGTTACCATAGCTATAAGCACCTTCAACAGGCATACACAGCTTGTTAGCATCTATTTCTTTCATGATTTATTCTATTTTACATTCCTTTCTGCAAAGATAGGAAAACTATTCACAATCTCCACCATCCTACAGCAAATTGTTTACTTATAGCAACAAAAAAAGTTCCCATACCTTCACAGGCAAGGGAACAATCATTGAATAAAATAACTTTATTCATTTCATTTATGATACTTGAATTGTGGAGCTGGCGGGAGTCGAACCCGCGTCCAAACGAGGAAACCATAAGCTTTCTACATGCTTATCTTTGACTAGATTTTCGTGCTACGGCAGAACCAAAGCCATCAACCGCAGCCTTATCTCCTAAAATTTCACCAATGCATCGGAGCCTGCATTGACTATCCCCGATATTACTGCGCCACTTAACCAGATTGCTTCGGAGCAAGAGCTTCTGAGTGACGTCTCGTCTCAGCACCTGGTGCCGAGATTAAGCCGATCTACTGTACTTCGATCAAGCAGCAAGAGCATAATTTGTATTGCCAGATAATTGTTGAAAGCTCAGATTACAGTGCAAACTAACGAGGCACTGCATGCTTACTTACCTTTTCTGCTCGCTGTCAAAACCAAACAACCCCAAAGAACGTATTTGCTATAATGCGAATGCAAATATAGGATGAGAAATTAAATCTACAAAATATTTCATGGAAAAAAGCATCATCCTCTCAAGTAAATTTTGTATCTTTACACCGAACAATCATCTCATAAGCTATGAATAAACTTTTACTAGTTGTTGACCCCCAAATTGATTTCATTAGTGGTTCTATGGCAGTTGAAGGAGCTGTCCAGGCCATGGAAGGGCTGGCTACATACATTCGCGAGCGTGGCGACCAATATTGCTATAAAATTGTAACGACCGACTGGCATCCTTATAACCATTGTTCTTTTACTGAAAACGGAGGTGTATGGCCGCTTCATTGCGTACAAAACTCTATAGGAGCCGCCATCTATCCAAGTCTTATAGAGCCCCTGTTCACTACTGGAGGCATACTGAAGTTTTTAAGGAAGGGTGACAATGCCAGGATTGAAGAGTTATCCATTTTCAAGAATATAGTATCAAAGTTACATTTGCAAATGATTATCAAGATGAAGAACATTCAGCAAATCGACCTGTGTGGTATAGCTGGCGACTATTGTGTGATTGAAACACTGAAAGACGGCTGTCAGCTATATGACAAAAACATGTTCAACATGTTGATGCCCTTTTGTGCTTCTATCGATGGTGGAAAAACCTTGACGCAATACATTATCAATAACAATATTAAGAATACCTTTTGATCATTACAACATACCATGAAACAGATTATCAACCATTTTACAGACGACGACCTGTATAAATTTTCCATGTGCTGCGCCGTCATCGACAATTTTCCTCGTGCGCAAGTAAAATACCAGTTTGTTGACCGAAATGACACGGTATATCCACCGGGGTTCGCCGACGAGCTCAACCGTCAAATTGAGTTATTGGAAGGACTGACGATTACCGATGATGAAATACAGTTCATGCGCAACAAGTGTTATTTCCTCCCTTCCTGGTTCTA
>JAIKZS010000069.1 GCA_024682035.1 Bacteroidaceae bacterium | reverse complement strand
GAAAAATTGTTGCTAAAAATTTGCGTATCACAAAACTTTCTCCTACATTTGCACCGCATTTGAGAGCAAGTGCGGATTGGAAGTTTGGGTGAGTGGCTGAAACCAGCAGTTTGCTAAACTGCCGTACGGGTAACCGTACCGGGGGTTCGAATCCCCCAGCTTCCGCAAAAACAAAGGTTGGATGAAAATCCAGCCTTTTTTATTTTGTTTCGTTAAATCTTGATTTAAAACGAAACAAAAGAAAAAAGGATGAAGGCACGCAGTGCCGCCTTTGTATTTTCAGCGGCCCCACGGGATGTGTTGGGGATGCGCGAAGCGAATCCTCAATTCTCTCATTCCATATCATTCGCTGTAAAGCACAGAGGTAGCAAATCTTCCACCCGATTCACCTCATAAGTACATTTGCTTCCATATAATAATATCCGCATAGGCCTGTCACCACGGCTTTGGCTTTCAAGCATCACCTGGCGGCATGCGCCACAGGGTGATACGGGCTGCTCTACATATTCACCTCTTTCATTGCGAGCGGCAATGGCCAAGGTATCTACCGCCACGTCGGGATACTGTGAGTTGGCATAAAAGAGAGTGGTACGTTCGGCACATATTCCTGAAGGGTAGGCAGCATTCTCTTGATTTGAACCACCAATGATTTCACCATTGACCAGCAGGGCAGCTGCGCCAACCGAGAAATGGGAATAAGGTGCGTAGCTATGAAATGTCATTTCCTTGGCTTTATCCACCAATAGGCGATCGGCCTGGCTCAGCTCTTCGTAAGCATATACCTTGAGGGAGATTTCTATCTTGCGTTCTTTCATGGTTAAAAGGCTTTTCTGTTACAAATATATAAAAGGAATTGCATATTTCAATTATTTTGCTGAATTTTGTTACCAGAATAAAAAACTATCTAATAGAGTGAAGCATTTCAGACTATATATCGTGTTGGTTTGCTGTTTGCTGGCCACTACGGCCACAGCGCAACGTCGCCAAGCGAGTTACAACAATTACATAAAACAATATGCGCCCATCGCGGTAGAGCAAATGAAGCAGCACAAGGTGCCGGCCAGTATTACATTGGCGCAAGGACTGCTGGAGAGTGGGGCAGGATTGAGTACTTTGGCTCGCAAGAGTAATAATCATTTTGGTATCAAGTGTGGAAGAGGATGGCGAGGCAAGAGCGTCAGGGCTGATGATGATGCCCCTAATGAATGTTTCCGTGCCTATCGAAAGGTCGAGGACTCCTATGAGGACCACTCGCTGTTCCTGGTGGGCAACCAACGTTATGCATCGCTGTTCCAGTTGAAGAAAACTGACTATAAGGGCTGGGCCCGTGGCTTGAAGAAGGCGGGCTATGCTACCGATCCTTCGTATGCCAATAAGTTGATTACTATCATTGAGACTTACGACCTGTATAAGTACGACAACGAGGGCATGAGCAAGCGCGAAGCGCGTAAGTGGCAGAAATTACTCAAGAAGAAACCCTGGTTGGCCAATCCGCATGAGGTGCTGATAGCCAATGGACTGGCCTATGTGGTGGCACGTGAGGGCGATAACTTCAAACTGTTGGGCGGTGAATTTGACATTAGCTGGAGGAAACTGGTGAAGTATAACGAACTGCATCGTGAATATACGCTGGAGGAGGGTGATATCATCTATCTGAAAGAAAAGAACAAGAAGACTGTAGCCGATGCCATCTATCATGTGGTGCGCGAGGGTGAATCCATGCATACTATCTCGCAGATTTATGGTGTACGCCTCAAGACTTTGTACAAGTTGAACAAGATGGCAGAAGACCATATTCCAGAAGTAGGTGAACGTGTGTGGCTGAAATAAAGAAACAAAAACCTTGGTTTTACTTTCAAATTGCACTGTCTTTAGATAAGTTAGGCTACGTCTCATCATAACAAATCAATAATTTTATTTGGTTTTGTATTCAACTTGCACTATCTTTGCAGCTAATTTATAATACGCAATATATTTATGCCGAAAATATCTATCCGTGGCACCGAAATGCCCGCATCGCCTATCAGGAAATTGGCTCCCCTGGCTTATGAAGCTAAAAGCAAAGGGGTGAAAGTATATCATTTGAATATCGGACAGCCTGACCTGCCTACGCCGCAGTGCGCCATTGATGCCATTAAGAACATCGACCGCAAGATTTTGGAATATAGTCCGAGTCAGGGCTATCCAAGTTTCCGACAGAAACTTACTGGCTATTATGCCAAATACAATATCAACTTAACAGCTGATGACATTATCATTACCTCTGGAGGTTCTGAGGCTGTGCTGTTTGCCTTTCTGTCTTGCTTAAATCCAGGCGATGAAATTATTGTGCCAGAGCCAGCTTACGCTAATTACATGGCATTTGCTATTTCGGCAGGCGCTAAAATTCGCACTGTGACTACCACTATTGAGGAAGGTTTTTCATTGCCAAAGGTGGAGAAGTTTGAGGAGCTCATTAATGAGCGTACACGCGCCATCTTGATTTGTAATCCAAATAATCCTACGGGATATCTATATACACGTCGCGAGATGAATCAGATTCGCGACTTGGTAAAGAAATACGACCTCTTCCTCTTCTCTGATGAGGTGTACCGTGAATTCATCTATACTGGTTCTCCTTATATTTCGGCTTGCCACTTGGAAGGCATTGAACAGAATGTAGTGCTCATTGACTCGGTATCAAAACGTTATTCTGAGTGCGGCATACGTATCGGTGCCTTGATTACCAAGAATGCTGAGATTAGGAAGGCGGTGATGAAATTCTGCCAGGCACGATTGAGTCCTCCTTTAATCGGTCAGATTGCTGCAGAGGCATCATTGGATGTGCCCGAAGAGTACTTACGCGAAACCTACGATGAGTATGTAGAAAGGCGCAAATGCTTGATTGATGGTTTGAATCGTATTCCTGGTGTGTATTCTCCCATCCCTATGGGGGCTTTCTATACGGTGGCTAAATTGCCAGTAGATGATGCCGAGAAATTCTGCATGTGGTGCCTCAAAGAATTTCAATATGAGGGCGAGACCGTATTTATGGCACCCGCTTCAGGCTTCTACACTACTCCTGGCGTTGGCGTTAATGAGGTACGCATTGCCTACGTGCTGAAGAAGGAAGACCTGACCAGAGCCTTGTTTGTGCTGCAGAAAGCACTGGAGGCTTATCCGGGAAGGACCATCTGATGAACCTGCCTGTTTATCTTGCCAAACGTATTTATAACGGACCTGCCTTATCGAGACAGGTCTCTCGTCCTGCTGTCATCATCTCCATGATTGGCATTGCCATTGGCTTGGCGGTGATGATTATCGCCGTGTCGGTCATTACTGGTTTTAAAAGTGAGATTCGGAGCAAGGTAACAGGATTTGCTGGTCACCTGCTGGTGACTGATGTGAACGCATTGGCTGGCTATGAATCATGTCCCATTGTGTATAATGATAGTCTTCTGCAAGTATTGGCGGCACATCCACAGGTAGAGCATGTGCAGCGGTATTCGCAGAAAGCGGGCATGGTGAAGACTGCCAGCTCTTTTCAGGGGGTGATGGTCAAAGGGGTAGGACCCGATTATAATGCCGAGTTCTTGCGGCATCATCTTACAGCAGGTGAGTTTCCTGCATTCAGCGACACTGTTTCTTCTAATGGTGTAGTCATATCGCAGACCATAGCGGATAAGCTGCAATTACAGCTGGGTGATAAGATAGATACTTATTTCTTCGATGAGAGCATGAGGGCCCGAAAACTGTTAGTGGTGGGTATCTATGAGACTCATTTCGCCGCTTTTGATGGACTCTATGTGTTTACTGATATGTACATGGTGAATCGTTTGAATCATTGGGAAACCGATGAGGCTACGGGGGTGGAGGTGACCATAAAGAATGAAAGCGCACTGGAATCGATTACGTATGAGGTAGGTGCCTTGCTGAATGATTATACCGACCGCTATGGTACCCACTATTGTGCAGTAAATGTGGAACAGCTGCAGCCGGCAGTGTTCTCGTGGCTGGAGGTGCTGGACGTAAATATCTGGGTCATTCTGGTACTGATGATTGGCATTGCTGGTTTTACCATGATTGCTGGTTTGTTGATTATCATCATTGAACGCACGCAAATGATTGGTGTGCTGAAATCCATGGGGGCTAATAATACTACCGTCCGCCATTTATTTTTATGGCTTTCAGTATTCTTGATAGGCCGAGGCATGTTGTGGGGCAACGTCATCGGACTGGCGTTCTATTTCCTGCAGCAATATACGGGCATCTTCACGCTCGATCCTACTACTTATTATATGGACACGGTACCCGTATCGCTCAGTTTCCCGGTATGGCTGCTTTTGAACATAGGCACCTTGGCCATTTCGGTCTTAATGCTGGTAGGACCTTCCTATATCGTGGCTCGCATCCATCCAGCCAATTCAATGCGTTACGAATAATCTTAGAACTTGAGCGACGCCGTCATCTCCATCGTGAACGGACGGATATAGGTGCCTGACATCAGGTAATGTTGTTGGTAGGCACTCACGTCTGTGGCCAAGTCGGCAGCAGGGATATTGCCACTGGCACCCTTCTGGTTCAAGATGTTGATGACGTTCAGTGAGAGTGACAGGTGTTTGTTCACCTCATAGTCGATGCCTCCGAAAGTCTCCCAAC
>JAIKZS010000049.1 GCA_024682035.1 Bacteroidaceae bacterium | reverse complement strand
AAGGCACCCTCTTGCGCAAACACCAGCGGATTGACCTCGTACATAATAACATCGTGAGGATCGGGTAAAGTATAGCCTTTCTTCGTGGGTTGACAGGCAACTACCGTTACAGCTATTGCCAGTAGGAATAATAATTTCTTCATACAATATAGTTAAAATACACTCCCCCGCCCTACGGACATCGTCTCAATCGTAGTGGTATGGCTTTCTTGAACCTGATGATAGGGGAGTTTTGTAAGCCTTCATCAGAATAAAAAATAAGGGCTGTGCGTGGCACAGCCCCTACATTTAAAAATGAGTAATTCTTAGCACTGAGCCAGTTTACCGTCAGAACCCAGCACATCAGTAATCTTGTGCTTGTAGAGTTCTTCCATCAGGTCGCGTGCAGGACCGCAGTACTTACGTGGGTCGAACTCACCTGGTTTTTCAGCGAACACCTTGCGAACAGCAGCGGTGAAAGCCAGACGAGAGTCAGAGTCGATGTTGATCTTGCAAACAGCACTCTTAGAAGCAAGGCGCAGCTGCTCCTCTGGAATACCTACTGCATCAGGCAACTTACCACCATTAGCATTGATGATGTCAACATACTCCTGTGGAACAGAAGAAGAGCCGTGGAGCACGATTGGGAATCCAGGCAACTGCTTCATGATAGCGTCGAGTACGTCGAATGCCAATGGAGGAGGCACCAACTTGCCAGTCTTCGGGTCGCGTGTGCACTGTTCTGGTTTGAACTTGTATGCACCGTGAGAAGTACCGATTGAAATAGCCAAGCTATCAACACCAGTCTTAGAAGTAAAGTCGATTACCTCTTCTGGTTTGGTGTAGTGAGATTCCTCAGCCTGTACCTCATCTTCAACACCTGCCAGTACACCCAGCTCACCCTCAACAGTTACATCGAACTGATGAGCATACTCAACCACTTTGCGAGTAAGAGCTACGTTCTCGTCGTAAGGCAGAGAAGAACCGTCGATCATTACTGAAGAGAAACCCAGGTCGATACAGTTCTTGCAGAGTTCAAAGCTATCGCCATGATCAAGGTGCAGAACGATTTCAGGATGTTCGCAACCCAGTTCCTTAGCGTATGCAACAGCACCCTGAGCCATATAGCGCAGCAGTGTAGGGTTTGCATAGTTACGGGCACCCTTAGAAACCTGCAGGATAACCGGTGACTTCAGCTCTGAAGAAGCTTTGATGATAGCCTGCAACTGCTCCATGTTGTTGAAGTTGAATGCAGGAATGGCGTAACCGCCTTCAATGGCCTTCTTAAACATCTCACGAGTGTTTACTAAGCCTAATTCTTTGTAATTAACCATTTTGTTTATTATATTAAGTTACTAATTGTTTCTATCAACCGCAAAATTAAGCATTCTATTTTAAAAAATAAAAAAAGTTGCACTATTTTTGCAAAATCTTTTTTGGTTTCAGAGAAAAGCATTATCTTTGCCGTCGAATTTGGCGAAGGTACACTTGCCCAACAAATGAAAACATGATTTTCGATGCATTTTATGGGTACATAGCTTTGCTGACTTAGGGGAAAGACCATTACACTTTACAAACATATTACGATTAAAAATTAAAAAGATAACAACAATGAAAGAAGGTATTCATCCAACAAATTACCGTCCGGTAGTATTTAAGGATATGTCAAATGGCGACATGTTCTTGAGTCGTTCTACCTGCAAGACCAATGAAACCATTGAGTTTGAAGGCGAGACTTATCCATTAGTAAAGCTTGAAATCTCCAACACCTCTCACCCATTCTATACTGGTAAGAGCAAGCTGGTTGATACTGCTGGTCGCGTTGACCGCTTCATGAGCCGTTATGGTCGTGTAAAGAAATAAGCATTTTCTTTACTGAGAAACATTTAGAAACCCTCTTGTTGAAAGAGGGTTTCTTTTTTTTGTGCCCATTATTTGGCAATATCTTCATTTTAGTTTACATTTGTAGAAGCAAATAAACAAACTTTGAAGATTATGAAAAGACTGTTTTTCGTATTCATGACGGCAGCATTGCTGCTCTCCAGCTGCGGTTCGGTGCCTATTACAGGGCGCAAGCAGCTCAACTTGGTGTCGGACGAGGAGGTGCTTTCTTCTAGCCTCTCACAGTATTCATCTTATATAAAAGGTGCTAAGATTTCAGGCAACACCACCCAAAGTGCCATGGTGACACGTGTGGGTAAAAAGATTGCTGCAGCTACAGAATCTTACTTGAAGGCCAATGGATTAGCTGATGAGATTAAGAATTTTTCCTGGGAGTTCAACCTGGTGCAGGACGACCAGTTGAATGCTTTCTGCATGCCTGGTGGCAAGATTGTGGTGTATGAGGGCCTGATGAAAATAATATCATCTGACGACGAACTGGCTGTAGTGGTAGGGCACGAGGTGGCACATGCTGTAGCCAAGCACAGCAACGAGCGCATGAGTCAGCAGATGCTGGCACAATATGGTGCACAAGTGCTGAGTGGTGCTTTGTCGAACAAGAGTGCTGCTGTACAGAGCATAGCTGGCCAAGTGTATGGCATTGGTGCGCAATATGGCATGATGCTGCCTTTCTCACGCAAGCATGAATCGGAAGCCGACTATATGGGAATGGTATTTATGACCATCGCGGGGTATAACCCCGATGTGGCTGTGGGATTCTGGCAAAAGATGTCGGCTGGTGGACAGTCATCAGTGCCTGAATTTATGAGTACGCACCCAAGTGACCAAACCCGCATCAATGACATTCAGAAGAACCTGCCTGAAATAAAGAAGAAATATGGTAAGGCCACAAC
>JAIKZS010000067.1 GCA_024682035.1 Bacteroidaceae bacterium | reverse complement strand
TACACAAACTCAAAATAGTACTTATATTTATATATTTATATATATATATATATAAATATATAAATATAAAATTTCTCTCAACATGTGTGTAAGCTAATTTTTAACTGTAGCACTGTAGCACTGTAGCACTTTTTGTGTTTTATCCTGTGTTTCCCTGTATAGTGTTGACTCCCTCTGAGTCTTTATTTGTTAATGATTATTATACTAATTCTGTTGAATTGTCTTTCTGATTTAGTTGACTGCTTTCCTGGTTTCGTTGACATTTTCCTGAAAGTGTTGACACGCTCTTAGGCGAAGTTAATGATGAATGAATAACTAAAAATACAGAATTTTGAAGCAGCGAGGGCAAAGTTAACCTTGCTTAAACTATGCCAATTCGTGACAGAAAAGGACGAAATCAATGAGGAATTGATGGTGGATAAAGGGTATGGGATGAGGATATAGGGGCTTATTGGCAGGTTCCTAGCCTGGGATGAAGGATTTATAAGGTGAGGAAAGAGGCACAACGGTATAATGCCGTTGCAATATGAAAGTTGTTTTATACATTATGAAGGATGAAATATTTAGTATAGTGTCCTATAAGGAGTGCCATTTTTTTCCACTTAAGTTAAATTTCTATAATGCGCTGAAAATAAAACAGAAAAAAAAGTACAATGTATTATTTTTGTGCTTATCTTTGAACCGAATTACAGAGGGATTAATTTTGGGTGTTTAGCTTAAATACACTTTAGGCAAATACATCTATTATTTACACAATGCTGTAGATTAAAATCAAGGATGGAGATCTGTGAAGATCGCCATCTTTGTTTTTTTTAAAATAATTTATTGAGTCATGATGGAGAAATGAAAAAAAGTAAGTATTTTTGTACCGTTCCAATTTCATATTTGGGGCATTGTTATGATGAATTAATTGTTTAGGTGGTGGTCTGTGAAGATCGCCACCTTAATTTTGTATTAGCTGGACTTGTAGCAACTAAATGATATGAACTAGTTGCCTGCTGATAGGGCGATTATTAAAAGTAAGTTGGGCGTTAACCCAACTATTTTTGTAAATAAAGTTAACTTGGGGCTGCGTAAACGCCGTGTTGATGCAATGCTTACCAAAAGGTGAGTGACTGAACTTTAGTTAACTACTTGCATGAATGGTGGGTATAGGCTATCTTTGCATGCAGAATAATAAACCGTTAAAATTGAATAGATGATGAAAAGATTGTTTTTGATGTTGGTGGCTGTAACAGCTGTTTTTACAGCGAGTGCACAGAAGGTAATTATGTTTGACTTGTCGCATAGTCAGTGCCGGGATGTGTATGAGGGGCACGAAACGTATCCGCTGGTGGTTCCTGCCTATCAGGAAATGGCTGAGGAACTGGGGGCTACGCTGGTGGTGAATGAGGATGAGGAAATTACGCAGAAACTGCTGAAGAAGGTGGATGTGCTGGTGATGCTTTCGCCGCTATCGAACAAATTACAGAAGGATTTGACGGAGGTGGAGAAAGAGGCGCTAGTGAAGTATGTGAAGAAAGGGGGTTCGTTGATTTTCTTCGTTGATGATAACCACCGCGTGGATAATGTGCGATATGGGGCCAATGAGGTGGTAAATCCTTTTGGCATTGAGATTCTTAATGATGTAAAATTGCCGGGCAATGTGGGGGCTGTGTCGTTTAAAAATGAGATTTTCAAGGACCGTTATGAGATACCTTATAGTGGTGCGTGCTTGATGACAGGTGGTACACCGGTGAGTGTATGCATGGAAGAGGGGTATTTGCATGGCACTTGTGTGACACTGAAGAATGGTGGTAAATTGTATGTGGGTGGTGACACGATGGTAGGTTTGCTGTTGGGATATGCTGATGGTGAACGCAAATCACACAACAAAATGGAGACACGCTGGTGGGGCAAGGACAGTCGTCCGTACATGACTGACCTACTGGCCTGGGCGTTGAAGAAATAACAGGGTATTGAACTATAAAATGAAAGGTGCCTCCTGCAGATGAAGGCACCTTTTTTTATTTGCTTTGCGCAAATTTCTTACGGTCGTTGATGATGGCACTAAAGTTATTGAGCGACCAGTTTACCAAGTTGTTGAGCAATGGCATGAGGGTGGCCGAACGATCGGTGAGTTTGTATTCCACACGCGGTGGCACCTCGGCATAAACCTCACGATGCACCAGTCCGTCGGCCTCGAGATTTCGCAAGGTGGACGTGAGCATCTTCTCGGAAATGTCAGGGATAGAACGCTGCAATTCCTTGAAACGTTGGGCTTTATCAGTATTATCCAGGGCAAGCAGTACCAGCAATGACCACTTGTCACCAATGCGTGAAAGAATGTTGCGTACTGGGCATCCCGGAAATACAGGGTCGATGATTTGATCTCTAAGCATGGTTCTCATTTATTTTTAAGATGATTTTGCCTCCTGCACCTCCTTGCTCTAATAGTGTGTGCGCTTGGACAATCTCATCGAGGGTGAATATTTGTGCGTATTGAGGCAGGATGGCTGCCCGACTGATAAGATCGAAGAGTGCGTCAATGGCCTGCTGAGTAGGGTAGTTTGAAAAGAACCCCGTGAGAAATACGCCATTGGGGATGTATTTAATAGGGTCAAAATGATCTACCGTAAACTGATTGCCAAGGATGCCTGTGCTGCAAACATAACCTGGACGACTGACGGTGCGCAGTGAGTCGTGCAAAGTTTTGGGACCAACAAGTTCAAGCACTTTGTTGGGCACAACTGGCAAGCACTGCTGACTGATGTGCTCATCATCAATGATGCAATGATGGGCTCCAAGTTCTTTCAGCGCTTGGAACGAGGCTGCACGGCGTGCAGCAGCAATAACGGTAGCTCCCATGGCCTTGCCCAACTGAACAGCTGCCTGTCCGACGGTGCTAGTGGCACCGCGAACAAGCAGTGTGTCGGTTGCCTGGAGCTGTAGGCACTCGGTTAGCGAACCATAGGCAGTAAAGTAGGTTTCTGGTATGGCAGCCAACGAAATCCAGTCGAGGTCGGTTTGAACCCTGAACACATTTTTGGCGGGTAGGAGCGCGTATTCAGCGTAGCTGCCGTTGAACGACCGTCCCATGCCACCCATTAAGGCTATTACTCGTTCGCCTTCATTGAAGCTCGAATCAGAGGGGTCGGCCACTTCGCCTACGCACTCTATACCAGGTACTACTGGCTTCTGAATATAATCGTTGTCGGCTTCGTACATGCGCAACACTGCCTCAGAATGGTTCAGTCCTGCGGCATGAACCTTGACGAGCACCCAGCCTGGACGCACCTTGGGCATGGGTATATTACTTACATGCAAGTCTGTGGCCCGACAACAACCATTGATCTGGATGGCCCTCATGATGGTTAATCTTCAAAACGTTCAATCTTCAGTCCGTCGGCAGTCAGTGCTCCCAATGCGGGAACAGCCGATGTAAAGTGAGGCGCTGCAGAATGCTTGTCGAGTGCCTCCTGACTTTCCCAACTTTCGCAGAACATAAACACTTTAGGATCGGTAGTGCTTTGATAAAGGTCATAACCTTTGTTGCCTTCGTCTTGGCGAGACTTAGCTACAAGTTCGTTGGTGATGGCTACTACTTCGTCAACACTGACGTTTTCTTTCAAAGTAAAAAAAGCATTAAGTCTAATCATAATCTTTAGTTTTTTTATAAGTTTATATCTTTCCAGCACTGTGGGTCTGGAGCGTAGAAATTTTTGGTATATCCGAAGGCTACGGCGGGGCATCCACGGCAGAAACGCAGGAGTTCACACTTGGCACATTTCTCGAAGCGCTCGTGCTGACGAAAAGCTTCCATGCGCGAACCATGAAATACGTCGTACAGTTCTTCGTTCACGGTACCTACATAGCTGTCGAAACGGCGACAAGCCATGAGGCGACCTTCGGCAGAGATGGTGAAGTGGCAGTTGCCACAGTTACAACCATCGTAAATGGTGTCATCAGCCAATCCTTCAGGTATCTTGAAAATGCCCTCTTCATACAGATAGAGCATCCACAAATGATCTTTCAGGTTAAAGGTAGTATCACTGTTCTGGTATTGCTTGTATTTTTGCCAACAGCGGTCGAGGAACTGACGATAACTCAGTGGCTCGATATGCCATGTCTCCATGTGGGCTTTGTCTTCACTGGTAGGACAGTAGCGACCAAAGGCAAAAATATCGGCCTTGTGCTCTACAACGACATCAATCAGCGCCGGTATCTCGTCGATGTTGGTCGAAGAAACGGTGCTCATGATGGCACAGTGCATGCCACTTTTTCTGATGGTGCCGATGGCCTGTAAAGTGCAGTCATAGGATCCTGGCTTGCGAAAACGGTCGTGCGTCTGACGCAATCCGTCCAGACTTAACTGGTATTTGCGGCATCCCAATGACTTCAACCTTGTACACACCTCATCAGTAAGGTGGAACGGGTTTCCCATGATGGTAAATGGAATGTTGTGCGAGTGGACAAGCTCAAGCAAATCCCAGAAGCGTGGGTGCAAAATGGGGTCGCCCCCCGTTATATATAAATAAGGTTGGCGATGCATACGTGCAGCCATACGCTCAATGTTGGCAAGCACTGCCACCATACGTTCCCAGGGCATCTGTACCAGTTGGGGATGACCTTCGGAAAAAATGTAACAGTGCTTGCAACGTTGGTCGCACTCATCGGTAATGTGCCATTGAAATGCAAAATAATCCATGTGATTAATTATTTGTCGCCTGTACCACAAGCGCTACCGCAAGCTGCTGGCTTCTCCTCTGCAGGTTTGTCGCCTGCACCGCAAGCACTGCCACAAGCTGCTGGCTTCTCTTCAGCTGGTTTGTCGCCGGCACCGCATGCTGCGCCACAAGCAGCTGGCTTCTCTTCGTTTAACATCATACCTTGTGCACTGTGTGCAAAATTAAAATCCATTCTTTTCATTGTATATTTATTTTAAGTTAAACATTTTTGATCACTTTGTGTTCGTGACCAATGCAAAAATACGATGCTTTTGTGTAACATCAAAGAGGGGAGATAGGTGTAAGCTGCTTACCAAAAGAAACTAATGTTAGTTATCAGCAACTTACAAATAAAATATTCTATATCTTTAACAGAAAAATGTTTATATGATACTCTGTATTAGTGTCATAACTTAGAGGATGGCGAGGCTATGTCATGTTTTTAGTACGTTGGTGGTTGAGAGTAAATATTTTTTACTTTTTTTCCCCTTTAAAAATAGATGAAAATTATATTTTATTCTGGAAGTGTGCAAAAACACCTGAAAAAAAGGAAATAAATTTATTGAAAAAATGTTGCATAAAAGAAAATATTGTGCTATATTCGCGAAACCTAGTTGAAAATTCATGATGAAAATTGTTTAAAGGATTATGGTGGTCTGTGAAGATCGCCTTTTCCGTTTTTATCTCCCCCTGTTGCTTTATTTATTCTTTTTGATGGTAAACTGGAAAAATATGGTTTCAAGGAGGGTAGCCAACCAACAGTCGGAAGGGGCATTCAGTCAGTATATCTAACGAAAGTTACTATAAATGGATGCCATGGTGTCAGGGTAAGATATCTTTACGATACAACATACCAAGAACCATGGCATCACTGTCCAATCTCTCTGACAGTTAAATTAAATCTTCAGTTATAATAATTATATTTTAGAATAACTTGTAAACAATTAATAAATAGAGGGATAGCTACAGAAAAGCAATGGCCGAAGATGTTGCATCAAGGTCGTTGTTAGTAGTTCTCTCTGTAAGTTTCTGCAAAGTTATGATTTTTTTTTAAAAATTGTATCATTTACCCTTATTTTTTTTATTAAAAAGTGTTGAATAGAAAGTAGTTATAACTTAAAAATTCCAAAAAACATTTGTTACATATATGTTTGCTCGATATCTAAGCTGTGATACAATATTATGTGATAGGTCTCTTTGACCAATACTTTTTTAAAAAACTATGGGGATGATATCAAATGTTTATTATTATTTGTATTTTTGTGCGATGTTATATAATAAAAGCAAAATGAAAAAAGTATTGTTAATGGTGGCAGTAGCGTTTACTGCCCTGTTGGTTGCTTGTAGTGGCAACAAGAAAACTAATGAGGAAGCTGTTAGTGTAGAGACTGCTTCGGTGGAAACAACCATTCGCCTGAACTGCAAACTGACAGTGGATGTAACAAACCGCGACAAGGCCATTGAGCTGTGCAAACAGTTGGTGGCGGCTTCGCTGAGTGACGAGGGTGTGATTGACTATGATGTGCTGGCCAGCGTGTCACACGATGATCGACTGATGATTTTTGAGACTTGGAAAGACCAGGCTTCATTGGATAAGCATTCGGCTTCGGTGCACTTTACTTCGCTGGTACCCCAGATTCAGCAGTTAGGTAAGATGGAAATCAAACAGATGGAAGTAAAAAAGGAGGTGGATACAGAGAAGCCTTTCCGCTTTAACATTATGCAGACAACCGACAAACGTGATGCGTATGTAGAGGCTATGAGACCGCTGATTGAGGGCACACGCAAGAATGAGCCTAGCAATATTGATTATGATTTGTATTGCAGTTTGACGCGATCAAACAAGGTGATGCTATTGGAAATCTGGCCTAACCAGCAGGCGCTGGATGCACACCTGGCTTCTGCTCATTTTACAGAAATTCAACCTAAGACAAAGGGCTTGACTGACGGACAGGCTGACTTTGCGCGTATGGCTGAATAAAGATTTTATTGAGAACGATTGTATTGAAAGAGGGTGGGTCAAAGACGACTCACCCTCTTTTTTTGTATTTGCGGTTTCAATATTTATAATTCATGGTTGCATTGTATTTATGGTTGCAGCGTGATGCCTACCACCAGATATGCATGCTGGGTGCGAGGGTTGGCTACTACCTGTCCGAAAACAGGTATCGAAAAGGTGTTGGTAACCTGAATATCTTTAACTGCACGCAGCGAGAGATTGGTGACGGCAAAGCCGGTGGTGGCATACATGCTGCTGGCCCAAGGAACCACACCGGCTGTGGCTGTCCATGATACCCCAGCCAGACTGAACGGGGCGCTGGCTTCAAAATAGCTGCTGTAAGCACGCTTGCCACTGTTGTTTACGCCATCGTTACCAGCAAAATTGGTGTACCACTGCAAAGCCAAAGGTCCGAAATCGTAGCCAATGTTGGCCTCGAAAACGTGATTGGTGCTGTGGGCGCTATAAGAAAAATAACGGCCGTAGGGGTCGGCACCTACCGAAAACCAGTAATCCGTTACGCCAATGTTAAAGCCTTCTTTAAAGTAGCTAAGTGTAAAATCAAGCTCTTTTACATCGTCAGGATCGGTAAGGCCGTAACTCCCCCAGGCCGAAAGAGATAGTCCTTTATAGCTGATGCCTAATGTGGGCTGCACGGCTGTGCTCCCCAAGTCGTAGCCGCGCCATATATAACTGCTCACAAAGTCGGCAGCTATGTTTGTCTCTATCTTTTCTTTATCTTGTGCAAGGGTGGCCAAACTGATGGCCAACCCTACTATTGTAAACAGTATCTTTTTCATAATCATATTGTTAGTTATAACAACTTTCTCCGTGTTCATATACATCAAGTCCTTCTTCTTCAACGCGAGTGCCAACACGCAAGCCCTGCAGTTTCTTGATGCCGAAAAACAAGATGAAGCCGGTGACGGCAGCCCAAAGGTCGATGACAAGTATGCCGAAGCACTCAGCACCGAAAAAGCCCCATCCGTGACCGTAGAAAGCTCCGTTGCTCGTTGACAGCAGTCCGGTGAGCAAAGTACCCAGTATGCCACAAACGCCGTGTACGCTGGAAGCACCAACGGGGTCGTCAATGTGCAGCACATGGTCGATGAAATCGATGGCGAAAACTAGTACGATACCGCAAATCAGACCGATGATGACGGCGCCTATGGGTGATACCAGGTCACAACCAGCTGTGATACCCACCAGTCCGGCCAACACGCCGTTAAGGGTGAGTGAGAGCGAAGGCTTGCCGTACTTCAGCCAAGTGACAAACATGGTGGCTATACCGCCAGCTGCCGCTGATAGGTTGGTGGTGAGGAATACATGGCTGATGGCAATGCGATTGACCTCGCCGCTGGCTGCCAGCTGACTGCCGGGGTTGAAACCAAACCAGCCCAGCCAGAGGATGAATACACCCAGAGCAGCCATGGAAAGGTTATGACCGGGGATGGCACGGCTCTTGCCGTCGCGACTGTACTTGCCCAGGCGTGGACCGAGGGCCATGGCACCAATGAATGCCAGTACGCCACCTACACTGTGTACAATGGCCGAACCGGCAAAGTCGTGAAACACATCGCCGAAGGTAGTCATCATAAACGAATCGACATCGGTATTGCTCAACCAGCCACCACCCCAAGTCCAATGACCTTCAACAGGATAGATGATGAGTGAGATAAATATACTGTAAATCATATACATAGAAAACTTCGTGCGCTCGGCCATGGCACCACTGACGATGGTGGCAGCAGTGGCACAGAACACGGTTTCGAAAATCAAAAAGCCCTCTACGGGCAGGTCGCCCTGGTAGAAGGACAAGTCGCCCCAGTTGGGTACGCCTATGAATCCTGCTCCTTCAGAGCCAAACATGAAACCAAAGCCAATGAAAAAGAACAAGAGAGAACCGAACATAAAATCTACAAAGTTCTTCATCAGAATGTTGGCCGTGTTCTTACTTCGTGTAAATCCTGCCTCGCAGAGGGCAAAGCCTGGCTGCATCCAGAAAACCAGCATGGCTGCCAACAGCATCCATACAGTATCGAGTGATAATCCTATTTCGTTCATAACTTTTTTAGTTGTTTGTGGTTAACTATATCATTTCTTATCTCTTAGCACAGTGTCGCCATTTTCGCCTGTGCGAATACTCCATGTGTCAATGACATCGCTCACAAAGATGCGGCCATCGCCAATCTCTCCTGTATGGGCTACCTGCAAGAGGACTTTTATGGTGGGATCAACGAACTGGTCGCGACAAACAATGGTGATGGCCACTCGCTCGATGACATCGGTGGAGTACTGCACACCACGATAGATGCGCTCTTCACGACTTTGGCCTATGCCATGCACGTTGTGGTATTCAAACCAGTTGATGTCTGACTCCAACAGGGCTTCTTTTACATCCTCAAATTTGGTTTTACGGATGATCGCTTCAATCCTTTTCATACCTTTTACCTTATTAAAATGTGAATACTTGTAACCCTTAATGGTGTTACATTATGAAAGCTTTCGGTTGCAAATGTAAGGCATTTTGTTAGCAGATGATGTAAAATATTTAAATTTTCGTTCATAAATTTGATATAATGTTTTAAAATGTCATATTTGAAATATACGTTTGTTCCGATTTGTTTTTTTTACTGCTATAAAAACTTTCACTTTGATAGAAGAGGGTGGGAGGTTATCTGCTGACAGGGGAATTTTTCGTTTTTCTTCGAAAATAAATGCGAAAAAAGGTGAAAAGTAAGGAAAAAGTGCTTACCTTTGTGCCCGAAACAAATGCGGTAGTAGCTCAGTTGGTAGAGCGTTGGCTTCCCAAGCCGAAGGTCGCGGGTTCGAGCCCCGTCTACCGCTCTTATATAGTCTCTAATTGAGGTGCAGTTCTTTTATGAAAAAGGGTTGCACCATTTTATTTTATATCACAATTATCTTGTATCTTTGTGGAACGAATTAGAAATTGTATGAATCTTAATATTAATAGTATGAAAAAAACTTTTACACTGTTGGTGTTGTGCGTGGTGGCAATGATGGCTTATGCACAGGATTACAAGACAATGGAGAACATTGCTTATCATGCTGATGCAGGCGAGTATGCTGCTGACCGCTGTAAGCTGGATGTTTATTACCAAGAGGGAGTGAAGGAACTGCCCGTGGTGGTGTGGTTCCATGGTGGGGGCCTAACAAGTGGCAACAAGCAGGTGCCTGAGCAGCTGAAGAATAGCAAAATTATTGTGGTGGCTGTGAACTATCGTTTGCTGCCTAAGGCTGAGCTGCCTGATGTGATTGATGATGCTGCAGCTGCTGTGGCTTGGACGTTTAAGAATATTGCGCAGTATGGTGGCGATGTGAACAAAATTTATGTGAGCGGTCATTCTGCTGGTGGTTACTTGACGAACATGATTGGTTTGGATAAGAAATGGCTGGCTAAATATGACATTGATGCTGACAAGATTGCTGCACTGGTACCGTTTAGCGGACAGGTGATTACACACTTTGCATACAGACAGGCGAAGGGTATGAAGAACACACAGCCGCTGATTGATGAGTTTGCGCCTTTGTACTGGATTCGTCCGGATGCTCCGAAGATGGTGATTATTTCGGGCGACCGCAACGAGGAGATGCTGGGCCGCTATGAGGAAACGGCTTACTTCTGGCGTATGCTGAAAGTGGTGGGGCATCCTGATGTGACAATGTATGAGATGGATGGTTATAACCATGGTGAAATGGCGGTGCCTGCTTTTTATTTGCTGAAGAAGTATGTGGTGTATCCGCGTCCGGCAATTAATTGGAATAGATGATTAGTTGATAGTGGATAGTGGATAGTTAAAGGCTGCAGAAATGCAGCCTTTTTCTTTTTTATCAATAACCCATAACCTCTCAACTCTCAACTCTCCACTATCCACTATCAACTATTTTCGTGTTAATCACCACTTTTTCGTTTTTAAACAAGAAAGAGATGATTTTTTATTTCTTTTTATTATCTTTGTCATCTGACTAATAAGATAAAAGTGTTACGTATGGAAAATAAGGAAAAGAAAGCCATCAGTCGCCGTCATTTCCTGGGCCTGATGGGAGCAGGAGCTGCAGCTGCTGGTGCTATGACGATGACAGGGTGCGGCAATAAGCAGAATGCTATGTATGACCCTGCTGGACACCACACTACACCTGTACCAACAGACCAAATGACTTATCGTTCTTGGCCTAATCTGGACAACGACCGCATATCATTGTTGGGCTATGGATGCATGCGCTGGCCGATGATAAACGATGCAAACAACAGACCACAAGGGGTTGACCAAGAGCGTGTGAATGAGTTGATTGACTATGCTATTGCTCATGGTGTGAACTATTTCGATACATCACCTGCTTATTGTATGGGTTTGTCGGAAAAGGCTACTGGCGATGCGCTGAAGAAATATCCACGTGAATCTTATTATATTGCGACAAAGTTGTCGAACTTTGCACCACAGACACACTCGGCCGAGGGGTCTAAGGCGATGTATTACAACTCATTCAAGGAGCTTTCTACTGACTACATCGACTATTACTTGCTGCATGTAATGGGGCAGGGTGGCTTGGAGCCATCGAAGCGCCGCTTTATCGAGAATGGCATGTATGACTTCTTGCGGAAGGAGAAGGAGGCTGGCAGGATTCGTCACTTGGGCTTTTCTTTCCATGGCGACCAGGAGACTTTCGACTGGTGTATGGAGCAGCACGATCTGGGTAATTATCCTTGGGACTTTGTGCAGATCCAGATGAATTACTTGGACTGGCATCATGCAGTGGGTGCGTCGATGACGGCTGAATATATGTATAATGAGCTGACGAAACGTAACATTCCGGTGGTGATTATGGAACCTCTGTTGGGTGGACGACTGGCTAATATTCCTAATCACTTGGTGGCACGACTGAAACAGGCAGAGCCTGAGAATAGTGTGGCTTCGTGGGCGTTCCGTTTCTGTGGTTCGTTCCCCAATGTGTTCTGTGCACTGAGTGGTATGACGTATATGGAGAACTTGCATGACAACATTCGCAGTTTCGGTCCGCTGAAGGAGCTGACAGACGATGAGAAGGAGTTCTTGTAT
>JAIKZS010000030.1 GCA_024682035.1 Bacteroidaceae bacterium | reverse complement strand
GGGTGCCGCTGCTTTGGCAGGTATGGCACTGATGCCCAGCATGACCTCATGCAGTGGCGAGGCTAAACCAGCAGCTAAGGCTGCTGATGGTAAACCCAATTCAGATTTTGGTGGTGTACACATGGGCACTATTACTTACAGTTGGCGTGATATGCCAGGTGGATTGGAAAACCTTATCAAGTATTGCAAGGAAGCTAATGTGAGCAACCTTGAATTGATGGGCAATGACTTGGAAACTGCATTAGGCGCACCTGCAAGTCCGATGATGGGCTTGATTCAGGCTGCTATGGGCCGTCTGACTCCAGAAGAGCGTAGCGGTTTGATGGGCAGACCTGGTGGTTTTATGAGCATCTTGAATGATGACGAGAAGAAGCAGATGAGTGACTACAATGAAACTTATGCTAACTTCAAGAAGAACATGGACTGGAATAAGGTTGAAGAGGTGCGCAAGCGTTTCGAGAGTGAGGGTATTGACATCCATATCGTGAAGACACAGCCAGGTGCCGATAGCTCTGACGAGGACATCGATTATGCATTCAAGTTGGCTAAGGCCATGGGTGCTAAGGGCGTAACAGCCGAAATGACCATCGAAGCTGCTAAGCGTTGCGCTCCTTTTGCTGAGAAGTACGACATGTATTACTGCATGCATAACCACTTCCAGTATGCTACTCCAGAGTTTGCTAATGGTCCAGACGAGGTATTGGCTGTTTCTCCTAACGTGATGCTGAACTTCGACTTTGCTCATTACTTTGGTTCAACAGGCAAGAATCCTTGCGACTTCATTGAGAAGTATCACGATCGTATCTTCTCTATGCATACCAAGGACAAGACGGGTCCTAATGCTCAGAAGCCTAACGAGAACCAGGTATGGGGCCAGGGCCAGACACCACTGGATGACGTACTGAAACTGGTACAAAGCAAGTATCCGCAGATTTACTGCGACTGCGAGCTGGAATATGCGGTAGCTCCTTGGAGTAACTCTGTAAAGGAGGTAGGCACTTGCATGAACTATGCTCGTCGTGTACTGGAGTTGGGTTAATCCTTTTTATTAAACAAAATGCGGGGAGGCGCTTGCAGATTTGCAAGAGCCTCCCTTTGTTTTTTCATGCATAGTGCTTATCTTTGTAAAGTTAAGTTATATATAGCAGCATAAAAAAATACATAGGATATGAAATATAGTTGGATCGCAGCATGGGGACTGTGCTTGTTAATAGGATGCCAGGGACAAACAGCGCAGCAACCCTTGAATCATGGATATCCCATCGACCCTGTCGCTTTCACCAACGTGAAGGTGGGCGACGGTTTCTGGGGGCAACGGTTGCAGGCCAGCCGTGAGGTTACTGTGCCATTGGCATTCAGCAAGTGTGAAGAAACAGGACGCTACCGCAACTTTGAAAAAGCGGCTCATCCGAGTGACACCATACAGGTAACAGGCTTCTCGTTCGATGATACCGATGTGTATAAAACCATCGAAGGTGCCAGCTATTTGCTGCAGACTTATCCTGATGCGCAACTGGAACGTTACATCGATAGTGTGCTGGTGATTGTGGCTGGAGCGCAGGAACCTGATGGTTACCTTTATACGGCCCGCACCATGAATCCCAAACATCCACATGAGTGGGCAGGTACCAAGCGCTGGGAGCAGGTTGAGGAATTGAGCCATGAGTTTTATAACTTGGGGCACATGTTGGAAGCTGCCGTGGCACATTATCAGGCAACAGGTAAACGCAATTTCCTTGATATTGCTATTCGTTATGCCGACTGTGTTATCAGGGAGGTGGGCCCTCATCCCGATCAGGTCATCCGAGTACCCGGTCATCAGATTGCGGAAATGGGATTGGCCAAACTTTATTTAGCTACGGGCGACAAGAAATACTTGGATCAGGCGAAATTCTTCTTAGATTATCGAGGTAAGACTGAACACCGTGATCCTTATAACCAGACGCACCTGCCTGTATTGGAACAACATGAGGCTGTGGGCCATGCCGTAAGGGCTACTTATATGTATGCAGGGATGGCCGATGTGGCTGCCCTCACAGGCGACCAGGGTTATATCAATGCCATTGATACCATTTGGAACAATATCGTATCCAAGAAAATGTATATCACCGGGGGTATAGGTTCTACCAATAATGGCGAGGCTTTTGGTGCTAACTATGAGTTACCCAATGCTACAGCTTATAATGAAACGTGTGCGGCTATCGGCATGGTATATGTTAATCATCGTTTGTTCTTGTTGCATGGTGATGCTAAATACTATGATGTCTTGGAACGCACTCTTTATAATGGACTGATATCGGGTGTCTCGTTAGAGGGGGATGCGTTTTTCTATCCCAATCCGCTGGCGGTGAGCAAAGAACGTAAGTACCAGCGTCAGGCTTGGTTTGGCTGTGCTTGTTGTCCGTCAAACATCTCTCGTTTCATCCCTTCATTGCCAGGCTATGTGTATGCTGTAAAGGATAATGAGGTGTATGTGAATCTTTTCATGGGCAATCGTTCTCAGTTGCAGGTGAATGGAAAACCTGTTGTGTTAAGTCAGGAAACGGGTTATCCTTACAGTGGTCATGTGAAACTGACAGTTGAAGATGCCTCACAACCTTTTACTTTGAAGGTGCGCATTCCTGGGTGGACCCGAAATGAGGTGATTCCATCTGACTTGTATGCTTTTGCTGATGAACACCAGAGCTCTTGGCAAGTGAAGGTGAACGGCCAGGTGGTAGATGCCGCATTGCAGCAGGGCTATTGTGCCATAGCTCGTGAATGGAGGGCTGGTGATGTGGTAGAAATGGACTTTGATTTACAGCCTCGTTTGGTAAAAGCCAATGAACAAGTAGAGGCCGACCGAGGAAGGGTGGCTGTGCAGTGTGGCCCGTTGGTTTATTGCGCTGAATCACCTGACAATGCGAAACCGATAGATAGTATTACGCTCGGTCCGCAAACGCAGTTGAAATTGGAGTGGCAACCCGATAAACTGCATGGCATCAACCAAATTGTTACGAATGATGGTGCTGTTTTCATCCCTTATTATGCGTGGGCACATCGAGGGGTGAGCGATATGGGGGTATGGATCCCGTTTGAACAATAAACTTTGACGATTGAAAAAATGTAAGATATGAAGAAATTATTATTTTTGGTAGTTGTTATGGCATGCCTTGTATCGTGCGATAAAGGATTTCATCGTACCGATCGTGGCGTGATAGTTGACATTGACATGAGTGGCAGTTATGATCGCCCAGACCAGACCAGTCGTGTGATGTTGGAAGTAATGGGCGAGAAACTGATTCATGTACGGGCCGTACAAGACAAGGATTTCGGGCAAGAGGGTCCAGGCCAAAAGCAGTTGCAGGAGTTCCCATTAGACAGTAGTCTGATTGTTGTACCCAACCTCCCCAAGGTGTCTTTCAAAGTGGAAAGCACTGACGATTCTGTGTTCGTCATGACGAATGCTTTGATAGCAGGCGTGAGCAGGAAGGATGGCAGTGTGAGGTTCCAGCATGCTGTAACGGGCGAAGTGGTTCTTCAGGAACTGCCAGCTGGACGTTCTTTCGAACCCAAAGAATTTGGTGACAACGAGCAGGCCTTTACCGTTACACAAAAGTTCTTTGGTCAGGAGGGCGAGGGCTTGTACGGATTGGGTCAGCACCAGGCAGATGAGTTTAACTACAAGAATAAAAGTGAAGAACTATTCCAATATAATACAAAAGTTTCAGTGCCTTTTATTGTGTCTTCTAAAGGATATGGCATCTTGTGGGACAATTATTCGCTTTCCAGCTTCGGCGATACTGAATATCAGCAGTTGGGCGATGTGTTTGAATTATATAATAAACAAGGAGAGCAGGGGTCACTGACGGGTACGTATAAACCTGCAAAAGGACAGACCCTGGTACGCAATGAGTCTCAATTGTATTTTGAGCATTTGGACCGTGACAATGGTTTAAAGACGGTGGTGAATTTGCCGCAAGATTTCAATTTCGGAGGGGCTAATGTGACTTACGAAGGCGAACTTGAGGCTTCAAAATCGGGTTTGTACCGTTTCATTCTCTATTATGCAGGTTATACCAAGGTGTATATCGACAACGAACTGGTGGTGCCTGAGCGTTGGCGTACTGCTTGGAATCCTAATAGTTATAAGTTTGACGTTGAGCTTACGGCCGATCGTCGTGTGCCCATCCGCATAGAGTGGGAGCCTGATGGTGGCGTATCTTACTGTGGCTTGCGTGTGGGTAAGCCCATTGAGGGTAATGGCATGATATCTTGGTCAAGCGAGGTGGCCAATGCGGTGGATTATTATTTTGTAGATGGTGACTCTATGGATGATGTCATCAGTGGATACCGTACCCTGACAGGCAAATCGCCTATCATGCCTAAATGGGCCATGGGTTATTGGCAGAGTCGTGAGAAATATAACAACCAGGATGAACTGGTTTCTACCTTAAAAGAGTTCCGTAATCGTCAGATTCCTATTGATAATATTGTGCAAGATTGGTTCTACTGGCGTGAAGACCAGTGGGGTAGTCATGAGTTCGACCCAGTGCGCTTCCCCAATCCTCAGCAAATGGTGGATGACGTGCACAATATGGGTGGGCACATCATGATATCTGTATGGCCCAAGTTCTACGTGAACACTGAGCACTATAAGGAGTTTGATGCCAATGGATGGATGTACCAGCAAGCCGTGAAAGATGGTATTCGCGACTGGGTAGGACCTGGTTATGTGGGTTCTTTCTATGATGCTTACTCTGCTCCTGCCCGTCAATTGTTCTGGAATCAGATGAAAGAGCATCTTTATCCGTTGGGTATCGATGCTTGGTGGATGGATGCTTCCGAGCCTAATATCCGCGATTGTACCGATATGGAGTATCGCAAATTGCTTTGCGGTCCTACTGCTTTGGGGTCTTCTGACCAATATTTCAATGCCTACGCGTTGATGAATGCTGAGGCTATCTACGACGGACAGCGTAGTGCTGATAACAACAAACGTGTATTCTTGCTTACCCGCTCAGGCTTTGCAGGCTTACAGCGATACTCTACTGCTACTTGGAGTGGTGATATCGCTACCCGTTGGGAAGATATGAAGGCGCAGATATCTGCCGGCTTGAACTTTGCTGTATCTGGTATTCCTTATTGGACCATGGATATCGGTGGTTTCTGCGTAGAAAATCGTTACGTGGCTGCACAGCAGCTGTTTGACCGTACAGGCGTTGAGAATGCCGACCTTAAAGAATGGCGTGAACTGAATACCCGTTGGTACCAATTCGGCGCATTTTGTCCGTTGTTCCGTGCACACGGACAGTTCCCGTTGCGTGAGGTTTGGAATATAGCTCCCAATAATCATCCAGCCTACAAGAGCATCGTTGCCTATACCAAACTGCGCTATAACCTGATGCCTTATATCTATTCGTTGGCCGGCATGACTTATTTCAAAGATTATACCATTATGCGTCCGTTGGTGATGGACTTTACGGCCGACAAACAGGTATATAATATTGGTGATCAGTATATGTTCGGTCCGGCATTTATGGTAGCTCCTGTTTATAAGTATGGTGACCGCACCAAAGATATGTACTTCCCTGCAGGTGATGGTTGGTTTGATTTCTATACAGGTAAGTTCATACAGGGTGGCCAACAGCTCACGGTCGAGGCTCCTTACGAGCACATCCCGCTCTATGTAAAAGCTGGTAGCATTGTGCCTTTTGGTCCTGATATCCAATATGCTATGGAGAAACAACCCGATGTTATTACACTCTATGTATATGGTGGAGCTGATGGAGATTTTACGCTGTATGAAGACGAAGGTGCCAATTATGCCTACGAGCAGGGTAAATGTGCCACTATTTCTTTCCATTACAATGATGCTGATGGCAAACTTTCGATTGCCGATCGTGAGGGTGATTTCCCTGGTATGCTCCAGCAACGCATATTTAAAGTTGTGAAGGTGACCAAGGAGAAGCCTGTAGGTTTTGACTTGCATGCAGCAGCAAAAACCGTTGAATATGATGGCAAAGCTAAAGAAGTAACCCTTGATTAAACCATCTTGCCCCCTCGCTATAAAAAAAGTGAGGGGGTAATTTGTTTTTGTCGATTGCTTGCAAATGTACTGCCAATCACGTATCTTTGTAACCTAAATACATTTTAATCCTACATTTTATGTCTATTTGGATTCTATTCAAGCTTCTCGGCTCGCTTGCCCTCTTGATGTTCGGTATGAAGTCAATGAGTGAGGCGCTGCAGAAGATGGCTGGTCCACAGTTGCGACATGTTCTTGGCGCAATGACCACTAATCGATTTACTGGTTTGCTGACGGGTATGCTTGTTACAGCATCAGTTCAGTCTTCTACAGCAACTACGGTGATGACTGTTTCTTTTGTCAATGCCGGATTGCTGACTTTGGCGCAAGCTATTTCCGTCATCATGGGTGCCAATATTGGTACCACACTGACAGCTTGGATCATGTCGGCAGGTTTCTCTTTCAACATTACTGATTTTGTTTATCCTGCTTTCTTTGTAGGTATTATTCTGATATATATGAAGAGTCGCCGTTTCATCGGTGATTTCCTCTTTGGTATATCATTCATGTTCTTGGGTTTGGGAACATTGAGGCAAACGGGCATTGACATGCATTTGGGTGAGCAGCAGGCAGTGCTCGATTTCTTCGCTTCGTTCAATCCCGATGCTTTCTCTACTACGCTTCTGTTTTTGGTGTTAGGTGGCATACTTACCTTCTGCGTGCAGTCTTCAGCAGCCGTAATGGCCATCACCATGATTCTCTGTTCAAGTGGTGTGTTACCCATCTATCAGGGCATCGCGTTGGTCATGGGTGAGAATATTGGTACCACAGTAACCTCTAACCTTGCGGCCTTATCAGCCAACACCCAAGCGCGAAGGGCGGCATTGGCGCACATGTTCTTTAATGTATTCGGTGTCGTTTGGATTCTGTTTGTATTCCGTCCCTTTGTGGATATGGTTTGTGGTTTGGTAGGTTATGATACTACGATGGATGTCAATGTTGTGGGTCATGATGTCTATTTGGCCAATGCCGCAAAACTGTCATTTGTATTGGCTGCCTTCCATACCTGTTTTAATGTGGCTAATACCAGCATTCTTATATGGTTCATCCCTCAAATTGAAAAATTGGTATGCCGCATTATTAAACCTAAAAGAACGGATGAAGAAGAAGATTTCCGCTTGCATTTTATTACAGCGGGCATCATGAAGACACCCGAATTATCAGTACTTGAGGGCCAGAAGGAGATCCAGGATTTTGCTCGTCGTATGCAGAGCATGTTCAAAATGGTTCGAGATTTATTGGTTGAAAAGAACGAGGATAAATTTGTGCAGCTTTATACGCGTATTGAAAAATACGAGGGCATCTCTGATAATATGGAGATTGAGATTGCTAAATACCTTGAATCGGTGAGTGATGCACACTTGTCTGATGATACCAAGGCTAAGATTCGCTCTATGTTGCGTGAGATTTCTGAACTGGAAAGTATTGGTGATGCTAATTTTAATATGGCACGCACCATCAACCGTAAGTTCCATGGCAAGCAAGACCATTTCAACGCTACCCATTATGAGCATATACATCATATGATGGATCTTACCGACGAAGCATTGACACAGATGAACATTCTGTTGTCTGGTCGCAAGAGTGAATTTGATGTGAATCGCAGTTTCAATAAGGAGAATGAAATCAACAACTACCGTGATTTGTTGAAGTCACAGAATATTCTTGACATTGAGAACAATGAATATTCTTATGGCGTTGGTACGGTATATATGGACCTTATTAATGAGTGTGAGAAGTTGGGTGATTATGTGGTGAATGTGGTTGAGGCTCGCACCAATACTAAAGAGACTAAAGATTAACCCTTTGTTAATGTAGAATTTAAAATTAAGAATTAAGAATAATTTTATAGCGAGGGCAGAGTTCAATCCATCTTGACTCTGCCCTTACTGTTTTAAATAGTGGATAGTGGATAGTGGATAGTTAATAGTTAACCAATAACCAATAACCTATAACCTTTAGCCCTCAGCCTTCAGCCTTCAGCCTTCAGCCCTCAGCCCTCAGCCTTAGACCTTAGACCTTTGACCTAAAATCCATAACCCATAACCCATAACCCATAACCCATAACCTATAGCCTTCATCCTTCAGCCTTCGACCTTCGACCTTTGACCTTCGACCTTTGACCTTTGACCTTTAGCCTTTTATATAAAAATCAAGGAGGAAGGCATTTGCCTTCCTCCCGTCATTATGAATTCCATTAAATTTGGAATTTAGTTGAATGCTGGATAACCAGGATTCTGAACCAAGTTAGGATTGGTCTGCCATGCAGTCAATGGAATTGGGAACAGTTTTAAATATTCATCCTTTGGACGGTTCCAATTGTATTTGTTACCATCAATGCTCTTAGGAAATCCTGTAGTAGGATCAACTTCATGGCTAACATTAGCACGGAACATGCTCCACATATCCTTATCGTAGCAGCCGAAGCGGATATCATCCTGCCGAGATGTAATCTCCCACGCCAACTCCAAACGACGTTCTAACTGAACTTCATCCAAAGTAACACTGGAATAGCTATGACCTGGATAAGCACGATCGCGTACCTGATTAACAAACCATTCAGCAGGATGGCTATTACCAGATCCTCCACGTAAGATGGCTTCTGCTTCCATCAGATATACATCAGCTAAACGGAAGATATGATAATCATTCTCCATGGCACTTGACAAACCTACTTCATAGTCCCACTTGCCCATTCGTGCGCCATCATGCTGGTTCACTGCACGCCACTCACAATTATCATACTCTGTACCATCCAGTGGATATACCTCGATAGAGTGATCCATGATGTAGTTACCTTTTTCTGTCAGCAGAGGAACAGGAGGAGTAACAGTAAGGTCGTACATGATGCCCATGAGAAAGGAACCTTCCTTACGAGGGTCATCATCAGCAAAAAGTCTCACATAGTCGGGCTGAGCGCAATAACCATTCCATGCAGATGCCTTGATGTTCAAAGCCTTGTTATCAACATAGCCCAAAGTACGGAAGTGCTGATTACGAGTCAGGCTGGTATCGGTATTCTTATACTGAGCAGAGAAAATAGCTTCCTTTGAGGTTTCATTATCTACCTTGAAGTTATCCTTCCAAATTGGCTCCAAGATATAGTCACCTTGATACACATTCTCGCAATTCTTGATTACCTCATTATAAGCATTTGAAGCACTAACGCCCCATGCCTCAGCATTCAGATACATCTTTGCCAGAAGAGTATAACCTGCTCCCTTGGTAAATTTACCATAGTTATCATGAGTAGACTCTGGCAGTGAAGGAATGATAGAATTTAATTCGCTGATGATGAAATCAAATACTTGCTGACGGGTAGAATTTGTAGGCAATTCCTTATCATCATAGTCAATAACCATTGGTACATTTCCAAAGAAATCGCACAACAGATAATACCAGTAAGCACGAATACCACGTATTTCAGCAGCTTTCTGTGCAGCATCAGCCATTGTGGATGCCTCAACTACCTTAATGTTTGCATTACAAGTACCTATTGCCTCCATAGCATGATTCCATGAGTTACGCAATGCTTGAGTCTGGCTAGAATAGGTGTGCATGAACAACTGCTCATACTGACCTCCATCATACCAGTCGCCACCGATGCGAGTTGGGTGTATCATACATGAACCGCTCGCTTCTGACGTATTAAACTCATCACCAGTAAGCCTCTTCAATGTGTTGTAGCAGGTACCCACCAAGGCATTTACTTCAACGTCTGTACTGCCAAATGTTTCAGCAGGTAGCTTGTCGAAAACACGCTCGTCCAGATTCGTGCAAGAAGGCACGGTAATTAGGAGAGATGCGGCAGCCAGCAGACTGAATATCTTATTCTTTTTCATAATGTATGTCCTGTTTTTAAAGGTTAGAATGTTAAGTTAACACCGAAGGTAAATGAACGAGACTTCGGGAAGTAATCACGAGGCTCAATACCTGGAGACAAACCAGCGTTAGAGTCTGTAGCAGAACCTGTATAGAGTTCCACCTCAGGATCTAGACCTTTGTAGCCGGTAATCACGAACAGGTTCTGAGCTGTTACGTACAAGCGTGCCTTTTCAAGCCAGTTTATTTTCTTGGTATTGAAAGTATAACCCAATGTCATGTTATCCAGACGAGCGTATGAAGCATTCTCGATATAGTATGAACATACACGTGAGTTCTCACTAAGCTTCAACAAATCATCGTTTTTCATAACATTGTAACCATCAATATAGGTATTGTTACCATATGCTGCCAATGGGTTGTTCAATGCTTTCTGGCCCAATGATCCGCGCAGGAAGAAGCTGAAGTCCCAGTTCTTCCAAGTGAAGTTGTTGGTCCATCCAAACTCTAAGTCAGGTTGAGCATCACCTACGAATGTACGGTCATCCTCATTAATATTGCCATCACCGTTTACATCTTCAATAATAAAGTGACCATCCTCACTCAAGCCAGTACATTTCAACATATAGAACTGACCGACTGGATAACCTTCCTTAACGATATGAGATGTCTGGCCAGATGCACCACGAATCCAAGGATTACCTACGTAAGCAGCATCCGTCTTATACAGATCATTTGAAAGGCGAGAAATTTTGTTCTTGTTATGAGAAACATTCAGCGTGGTGGTCCAGTCGAAGTCACGGGACCTAATCACGTTCCAGTTCAGTGAAACTTCAATACCCTTGTTGGTCATATCACCCACATTGGCTGTGATAGTACTATAAACAAAGGTAGGAGTAGGAACTGAGTAGTTGTACAGCATGTCCTTAGTCTTCTTTGAGTAGAACTCTACGGTACCGCCGAAGCGACCGTTGAACAGAGAGAAGTCCAGACCGATGTTAAACATGGAGGTTGACTCCCACTTCAGGTCTGGATTTGCATTCTGAGACACGCGGAAAGCTGTCTGGGTTGAACCGCCGGCGATGTAAGTACCATTTGCCTCATACAATTCTAATGATTTGTATGGCTGCAAACCATCCTGGTTACCGGTCACACCGTAACCTGCACGCAACTTCAAGTCATCTACCCATTTCACATTCTGCATGAATGGTTCCTGAGAGATACCCCAAGCAGCTGATACTGATGGGAAGGTACCCCACTTGTGATTCTTACCGAATTTTGAAGAACCATCACGACGAATTGTA
>JAIKZS010000066.1 GCA_024682035.1 Bacteroidaceae bacterium | reverse complement strand
CGGTCAATGTCAATCACCACCACATCCAGTCCGCCCCGGCTCGCCATACTCATGCGCACCGGTCTCAACTCCTGCTCATCAATCAGCAGCACAATACTCTGCATCTCCTCACGAGGAACCGTCGTAGTCATCAACACCTTCGTCACCCCCGGCACCGCCGTATCCCCATATTTCAACTCATACCCCTGTTGGTAGAGCGACATCCACGCATACGGGTTCAGTGCCTGCAACTCCTCATCGGTAGGCTCCAGCACACTCACCTCCTCGTTCTCCTCGGCCAATGTCCATTGCGTTTTGCCATCAAACCAAGTCTTCATGCCCGCCGTCTCCAGCACAAACTGCTTACCCTGCACCGTAATGCTGCCCTCCGACTCCTGTCCGTCCATGCGCATGGTAAACCCAATCTCCACGCATCCCTGTCCAAAAGCCCGCTGCAGCACCTCATCCAGCAACTCCTTCGGCAAACGGTCATCCATCTGCCCACGCAAATCAGCGCTGGTCCACAAAGGCACCACCAACAGCCATATAGTCAATAGCCACTTCATCGTCGCCCGTCATTAATTCCTCATCTCTCTCAGTTTATCCTCCAGTGCCATCTCATCCATACACAACACTTCGCGAGGCTTACTACCCTGCGCCGGTCCCACAATGCCCGCCTTCTCCAACTGATCCATCAGTCGGCCGGCACGATTATAACCAATCGAGAACTTACGCTGAATCAGCGAAGTAGAGCCCTGCTGATGCACCACCAACAAGCGAGCAGCCTCCTCGAACAACGAATCCAGCTTATCCATATCCACCTCAGCACTACCACCATCACTGTCAATGTCGTCGGCCACCTCCGGCAAGTAGAACGGCATAGGATAGCCCTGCTGTTCCGATACAAACTTCACAATATTCTCAATCTCCGGCGTATCGATAAACGCACACTGCACCCTGACAGGGTCGTTGCCCTGCAAGAACAGCATATCACCCTTACCAATCAACTGGTTAGCCCCCGGACGGTCCAAGATAGTACGCGAGTCAATCATGGCAGCCACACGGAACGCCACACGTGCCGGGAAGTTCGCCTTGATCGTACCTGTAATAATGTTCGTCGTAGGACGCTGGGTAGCAATGATCATGTGAATACCCACCGCACGCGCCAGCTGCGCAATACGGGCAATAGGCAATTCCACCTCCTTGCCAGCCGTCATGATCAAGTCGCCAAACTCATCAATCACCACCACGATATACGGCAAGAAGCGGTGCCCATTGTTCGGGTTCAGTCGGCGACTGTTAAATCGCTCATTATATTCTTTAATGTTACGCACCTTCGCCAACTTCAGCAAGTCATAGCGCGCATCCATCTCCACACACAACGAGTTCAGCGTGCGCACCACCTTCTTCACATCCGTCACCACCGGTTCCTTGGCATCCTCCATTTGCGCCAAGAAATGATGATCCAGTTCGCTATACACACTAAACTCCACCTTCTTAGGGTCCACCAGCACCAGTTTCAGTTCAGCCGGATGCTTCTTATACAACAACGAAGCAATCATGGCGTTCAAGCCCACCGACTTACCCTGTCCGGTAGCACCAGCCACCAGCACATGCGGCATCTTGGCCAAGTCAATCACAAACGGTTCGTTACTGATTGTCTTACCCAGCACCATCGGCAATTCAGCCCGGCTCTCCTGGAACGCCTTACTGCCAATCACGCTCTGTCCCGACACCACCCTCGGCGTTTTGTTAGGCACCTCAATACCAATGGTACCCTTGCCAGGAATAGGCGCAATGATACGAATGCCCAGCGCCCTCAGCTGCAAGGCAATATCATCCTCCAAGTTACGAATCTTGGCAATTCTAATACCATCGGTCAGCGTTATCTCATACAAGGTAATGGTAGGTCCCACCGTAGCCGTAATCGTCTTGATTTCAATACCGAAGCTACGCAGCACCTCCACAATGCGCCCCTTGTTCTCCTGCTGTTCCTCCATGTCCACACTCGGCCCATCGTTGTCGAAGTGCTTCATCAAGTCCAAGGTAGGGAACTTATAATGCGACAAATCCAGTCGTGGGTTGTAAGGCTCCATCTGCACCAGCTGCTCATCCTCGGGCACCTCCACCTCAAAGGTCAGTCCCTCCTCGTCAGGCACCTCATCCTCCTCATCCTCAATCTCATCCTCAATCTCATCCTCATCCTTCATCACCTTATCACCCTGTTCATCAGTCGGAGCATTCACCACCATAATATCATCGTCAGGACCCCCCAAGTTAATCTCTTTAGTGCGTTCCTCCACCACATCGGCAGACATCACCGCTGCAGGTTGGTCAGCAGACACCTCTTCCTCCTCCGTCACCTTCTTCTTACGCTTCAGGTAACCGAATGAGAACACCTTGCGCAGCCAAATCACCGTCTGCGTACTCAAGTAAGCCAAGATACACACCGCTGCGAAGAACAAAATCATCAGCACGCCCGTCACGCCCACCTGGCTCTCCAGCCAGCTGCTCACATTGTAGCCATGCAAGCCCCCCAGGTAGAAGAACGAGTCCTCGTACATATCCTTGAACATAAAGCCGAAGAACACCGAGCACCACACCATCAGCAGCGAACAGCCAATGAACCATTTCCACAGTCTGACCTTCACGATTCTCATCATCTTCAGGCCCATCACCAACAAGAAGATAAACAAGAAGACAGAAGGCGCACCAAACTGCCTATTTACGAAATAATCAGCCAGTTGCGCTCCACGAATAGCCCCCATGTTCTGCACATCGCCCTCACCAGCCAACAGTTCCTCGGTGGTACTGTTGTCAATCACGCTCTGATCAGCCGCTCCATAAACGAAAAACGAGCCAAAAGCAACCAGCGCATAAGCAGCTACCAGCGCGATGGCCAAACCCAGGATGAAATGCATGGTCTCACTCTTGAGAAAAGCCTTCACAGCACTCATCTTTCCAGGCTGACTATCTGGCTGTATTTTGTTTTTAACTTTCTTAGTATCTTTCTTTTCCGTCTTCATCTCAATCTGTTAGTTTCTTTTAATGATGTAAATATATAGACAATCCGCCATATTGCCAAATTTTTGGCCCAAAAACTTGCTATATAACACTATTTTAAAACAGAAAGTTGGAATTAATGGATAATGGAGAGTGGAGAGTTTATTGGTTATTGGTTATAGAGTTTAAGGGTTTAAGGGTTTAAGGGTTTAAGGGCTGAAGTATGAAAAAAGCAAATGTTATGTGTTATGTTGTTATGTGGATAGTAAAAACCCATGAAAACATGCATAAATTTAGAAATATATAATGTGATGTGTGATGTTGTGATGTCCATTGTGACAGGGGGACTGGTGCGAATTATTTGTAAGGTATATTAAACCTAAACCCCATGTTGAGGTTGAAGTTAAAGGGCTTATCCTGATATATAGTGGGCAAACTACTTTGGTTGTCAAAATAATAGGCAACACCGGGCTCTGCGTACAGACTTAGGAAATGATTGATGTTGAACTGAATGCCTGCATTGCCCATGACTGACAACTGCCAAGGGTGCAGACCTATATTATCTTTCTCTGTCTTATCGACCGAATTGGATGCCACACTAGAAGTAATTCGACTGCCTGTCACCATTTTCTCCACTTCGCCGCCACCACTCACATAGAAATTAAACCTGCCAGGGCTCCACAGCGAGTACGACAACATGACTGGCACTCCAATGAAATGTAGCTTCTGTTCTTGTCGAAGCATGCTGTTGTCTATTATTACCACCAAGTCGGACGAGTGGTAACTATAGTCTATGCCTGACTGCATACTCCAACGGTTATTGAAATGATAGCGAAAAGACAAACCCAATCGTACAGGTTGCCGATAATGTGCATCCACTAACATAATCTTGCCTAATTGACTATTCATAATAGCCACTATATGATTAGTGTTTCGGTTCTTCACCAATGGCCACTCCTCCCAATTTGATGGCAATGGCTGGTAAGTATCAGGGGTATTAATAGGATTGTCGAAAGGAATATTTTCTGTGCCACCATCTGCAGCAGTGGCATCAGTGGAACCGCCTAACTGAATACTGCCATGACCATGAGAAGGTTGAGATTGTGGATTGTTATTCATCTGATTCTTAAAGAAATCTATGTTTTCATTTGTGACAGCCACTGCATAAGATAGGTATTTATTTGAGGAAGAACGGAAACCTTGTACACTTGTAACATTAGCTCCTATCTCCCACTTCCTGTCTGCTTTCCTCGCATGAAACCTTGCTGGTTTGGGTTGATCCATTGGGCTTTTCATGTTAGCTGAGACTTGCGACTGATGATTGTTCTGTTCAACCTCTGTCAGCGACTGCTCACTTTCCTCTTCTTCCGATATGTTTTGTGCGTCTTGCTCTGTTGGTTCGTCTTTATTCTCAGAGGCCTCATCCTCACTGTCAGTTACCACCAACACTTCATCTTCATGGGTCTGTTCATCTACAGTCAAATGCTGTGCCACTGGTGCATCAGCCAGCAAATCTTGAGTTGATGCTGTATGCTGGGGTACTGAAACCGAAGGCGTTGGCGTTGATACTTCACTCTTTACTAATTGGGGTGCAGCATCATCGTCCATCAGCCATAAGACATACACCCCTGCCAGTATAGCCAACATAGCAGCCACAGCTACACGTGACCAAAGGCGCATCTTGTACAACCGCCTTCCCTTTTTACGCATCAGTACCTCATCATCTGCGGTAGTCAAGCCACGGCGTTGCATCTCACGCTGCACATCAGCAAGCAGACCTTCTGGTGCTGACTTTTTAAAGTCAGCGAAACGATCTTGTATGTCTTTTTCCCAATGTCCGTTCATCTCGATTCCTGTTTCAGTTTTACATACTCTTTTATTTTCTTGGCCAATTTTGCCTTGGCTCTAAAGAATTGCGATGCCGATGTTTGTTCCTGTATGCCTAAAAGTTCAGCAATTTGTTTGTGTTTCATGCCTTCAATTACATACAAGTTGAAAACGGTTCTGTAGCCCAGCGGTAAATCTCTTATCAATTGGAAGAGTACCTCTGTTGGTACATTATCAATATTGATTTCGTTGGTGTTAGTATCCTCTGGGGCCTCCAATTGTTCCATGTCAGAAGTAAACAATTCTCGACGTTTCAATTCTTTCAAATAATCCAATGATTCATTTACCACGATGCGAGTAATCCATGCTTTCAGTGCCCCTTCGCCTCTATACGTGAAAGTGTGGCCCTGGGTGAAAATTTTGATAAAACTTTCTTGTAAGACATCTTTTACACATTGGTCATCAGCAATATAGCGAGAGCACACACCTGTCAGATAGCTGGCGTAGCGGACATATAGTCCCTCCATAACCGAAGGGTCACCCCGGTTTAACAGATCAGCTAATTCGCGTTCAGACATCTTTTGCTGCCAGCTCATCTTTACCTATCTACAGATATCTTGTCTTACTGCCCATTAAACACCAAATTTGCGAAATCTTGCATGCATTTTCAGTCTTTTTTTAGCTAAAAAAAGTTAAAAGCAGTGAGAGCATCAATCATAGGATATAAAAATCCGCTGGGTGGACATACTGCCAAAGATGCCCCAGCCATGCGATACATTGCTGTAAATCTGCAAAGGTTCTGAGAAGGCGTCAGTGGTAGTAATCCGATAAAGTTGTACCGATTTAAGATACTTATAGAACTCGGGGGTGATGGCTTGCAGCTCTACCATAACTTGCGGCATCAACGGCTCACCATAGGGAGTAAGCTGATTTTTGGTATAGTCAGTTTTCTGATAGATGGGCTTCGGACTGTCCACTTGAAATGTATAAGAAGTGCCCTTCATGAGGGTATTGTCGAATACATTGGAGAAGAACTCGGGCCATCCGCCGTAGCTGGCAGTAAGACGACTGTCAAAAAAGAGATTGTCCTCTGAAAAATAAATGTCCTGCATCAAATAGTGAAGCCGTCCGTCAACATTGTTTTCGTAATTTCCAGAACCCTTAACGGTCTCTAATTTGTCGGTAAACCCTGACATCTCTCCCCTGATGCGCAGACGATAATATTGGTTGCCACCCCTATCGGTGATTCGACAGACAAGACGCATGATGCTATCGGAATCGTAAGTAAGATCACCTCTCATTTGATATTTCGTCTCGGGCAGCACTTCGTAACTAACGACTTCTATTTGTGGCTGTGCAGGCACAACGGTCTCGGCCGTGGCTGTCACGGTTCGACTACCATTCTCAATCTGTTGGGTTGCCTTCACCACAATATAATCATTCTCCTGTGGCACATAATCGCACACAAATCCCAAACTGTCGGCAGCCAATGTAAGGTGATAGGTTTGGATATCATTCACCACCACTTCTACATCGGCATCGTAAATACAAGTGCGCAAATAGTATTCGTTGGACTGATAGTCGGTGCTCTCGTCATTGGTAAAGAAGACAGAATGATGATAGTCGGCCATGTTCAGGTTGGGCGTTTTCCCCACCAAATAGGCTCTTGAAACCATCACCTTTAAGGGCTTACCTGCCACTGCCAAGGCATTGATGATGATGTCGTTGGCTTCTTCAGTTGTCACGCCCTTGAAATCCAGCTCTTTCTCACAAGCGCTAAAGGCGAAGACAATGCATGATAGGATAAGTATGATCTTGCTTTTCATGGTAATTAAAGTTTGAGGGTAAGACTTAACGATGGCATGATGGGGAACATGCACACACCTTTCAAAGAACGCCGGTTGTCTTTATAGCCCCAATAAACAGATGAGATATTTTGCTGGTTGTAGAGGTTATAGATGCCCACTTCGCAGATCATTTCGCCAATGCCGATACTGCCATGATGAATCAGACTGACATCCAGTCGATGCACAGCAGGGAAAACAAAGCTATTGCGTTGACTGTAGGAATCCATACGCACAACATGCGCAAAGTCGGTGTCCAAGTAATATTCATTCGTTTCGTTGCTGTAAGCAGGGTTCCTTCTGAGGTCTAATGCCCCCCCAGCAACTACATGAGGCATGTAATTATTATATTCATCCAGCTGACCTGTGCCTATGGTGGTGGTGGCAATAGATGCTCTACGGCCACTTTGGTAGGTCCATGCCGCCGAGAAATCCCAGTTCTTGCTCAGCCTCTGTACGATGCTGAAATGAATGTTGTGCCTGCGGTCGCCATTGGCATAAAATTCACGTCCTCCATTCAGCACCATACCCGGACGGTCGAAGGTTCGCAACGATTTCGACCAAGTATAGCTGATATGACCTTTGGTCTTGCCCATTGTTTTTTCCAACATCACTTCCACACCGTATGCCCTGCCTTTTCCTTGCACCACTAAATCGTGTATGTTCTTGGCTGCTATAAAGGATGTTCCCTCGGCATAATCCACCACATTGTCTAACTTTTTATAGTAACCTTCTACTGAGAATTGTATGCCATTATCGGTGTCGTAATTGAAACCTACAGACAATTGGTCGGAACGGCCTAACTGCATGTCTTTGTTGAACGCTATCCAAATTTCAGAAGGGGTTACCAGATTGCCACTGGTGAGGAGGAAAAGGCCTTGCGACATGCGGGCATAAGAGATTTTCAACGCCGTACCTTTGGCCATGAGCCAACGCAATGAAGCACGGGGCTCAAATGAAGTGAGAAATTTGCCATCGGCCTGATAGCCTTGCCAACGCAATCCCACATTTGCCCGTAGCCAAGAAGAAATGCTCCAGTCATCTTCAATATAGGCTGCTATGGTGGATAAAGTACCGCTTTTCACAAGATTGTTCACTATGCTCCGCTCGGTTATCTTATATCGGTCGTCGCCCAAAGCGGTATGCCAGAGTATGCGTTCGTCATGAGCTGCTTTCTTCCAATTCTTATAAAAAGCATTGATGGCCGAAGTAACTTTGATGCTGTTGGCCTGCACGCCAGCATGGGCTATATGCTTACCTCCCTGCTCAAGACTAAAGTCTATCTTCCCACTCCAATCATGCACCTTCGACTTATAATAGGTGCCGTTATTCACCAGTTCCCTTGAAAACATCAAGGCTCGGATCTCATCCATTTCCCACCTATAAGGGTCGCTATCGAACAAATCAATATTTATCAGGTGCTCACTAAAGGTATCGTAATGCAGCTGATAATCATAGCCACTGTAAGATGCCGACGCATTGAGCTTCATCGAGGGGGTGAATGTGTGGGTATATTGCAGACCACCCAGCAGGTTATGCCAACGGTTGGTAGTGACACTCTCGCTGATGGTATGCGTCCAACTGGTCTTTTCGCTATAGCCAGGCAAGCCCCAAGTTATATCACGATACTTATCGGGCTCTATCCAGATATCATTCCTGAAACTTTGTTCGGTTTTGGTAGGATTGGCATTGTTGACATCACGCCCATAATAGAATATAGCCGACAGTTTGTCGTTGTCAGTAAAACGGTGAGAAAGTTTGGCATTGATGTCGAAATACTTCATGTTGCTATAGGCATTCATGGCGCCTGGATTGTCATATACCACTTCTGCCAACAGAGGTCTGACGATGGCATTGAAATAGGATGCCCGAGCTGCCACATTGAAAGAGGTGTGGTTTTTCCAGATGGGCCCCTCCAACTGTATCCTGGAAGCCAACATGCCAACGGCTATTGTGGCATGGTAGCGATTCTTGTTGCCCTCGCGCAACCCCATGTCTATGACGCCCGACAACCTACTGCCAAAGCTGGTGGGGAAAGCACCTTTATAAAGCACCACATCCTCCAGCATATCTGCGTTAATGGCAGAGGTAAAGCCCTGCAGGTGCTGAGGGTTATACAAGTTGATGCCATCTATCAGAAAAAGATTCTGGTCGTAGTCGCCACCACGCACATAGATACCAGCACGGCCTTCGCCACTCGACTGCACACCTGGCAATTGCTGCAATGACTTTAGCACATCAATTTCTCCCAGCAGCATGGGCAACTTCTTGATTTGGTCCAGAGAAAGTGAGTTGGCACTCATCTGGGAACTCAAAGCGCCAAAATCATGTCGTTTGGCTGTCACTTGCACTTCTTGCAAATCGTACTCCTTGGTTATATCTTGGGCTGTGAGTGGCAAGCAGCAAAACATCATGATGGCTATCGCATAACTATGGTTTTTCATATCTATCCCTTATCTACTCATTTTAGCTTTCCTGCTCAATAAACATCATATTAGCAAAACCTTGCATGTATTTTCAGTCTTTTTTAGCTAAAAAAAGTTAAAGGCAGTGAGAGCATCAGTCATAGGATATGAAAATCCGCTGGGAGGACATGCTGCCAAAGATGCCCCAACCTTGGGTTACATTGCTGTAAATCTGCAAGGGTTCTGAGAAGGCATCGTTTTGGGTAACACGATAGAGTTCGGCCGATTTTAGGTAGCGATAGAAATCGGGGGTGATGGCTTGTAGCTCTACCATGACACGGGGCTCGAACTCGGCACCGATGATTTTGGATTCGTATATTATTTCTCCCGACCGCTGGTCGCGTGCTCTGTAAGGAGTAAAATGCAGATTAGGTTTAGGACTGTCTAAGGTAAAGGTATAGTCTTTGCCTTGCATCAGTGAATTGTCGAACACATTGCTGAAATAAGCCGGCCAACCCCCAAAATTATTGTTCAGACGAGCATCGACAAACAAGGGGTCGGTTGAGAAAAAGACATCTTGCAGTTGTATATAATCCTTGTATTCATTGGCTCTCCCATAGATGGGGTTGTACCAGGTTTCTGTATGCAACACACGTTCACCTCTGATGCGTAACCTATAATATTGATTGCCTCCTGCATCGACAATACGACAAGTAATGCGCATGATACTGTCGGCATAAGACTTTAATTGATTGACTTCGTAATAAGAGCTGTCTTTCAGCACTTCGTGCTTAAGAACCTCTATCTGGGGCTTGGCTGGTACTGTCGTTTCGGCTGTAGCTTCGGTGGTTATTTGCAAGCTACCGTCACTTACTTTAACATGCAGTACTATATGGTCATTCGCCATTGGTTTATAACCACATACGAAGCTCTTGGCATCTTGGGTAAGTTGATAGGTCTGACCGTCATTCACCACAGCTGTTACCTCGGCATTGTAAACACGAGTGCTCATATAATAAGTATCATCGCGAAAATCGCGTACAAAATCGCCATCCATAAACATGGCATGCTGGTAATCAATGTATTTAACAGTCTGATTGTCTATGGCATGAGCAAGGGTTACGAACACCCTCAGCGAATCACCCTCAACGGCTACAGCATTGATGATAATATTTTCTGCTACTTCTTCGGCAGGTCCATCAAATTCCACTTCTTTCTCACAGGCACAAAAAGCCAGAAGACAGAGCGCAAATAGTATAGTTCGTTTTGTTTTCATAATCATTAGAGTTTAAGAGTAAGAGTGATGTATGGCATGATGGGGAAGAGGCACACACCTTTCAGTGCCTTGCGATTCTGGGTGTATCCCCAATAGACAGACGATAGGTTTTGTCTGTTATAAACATTGTAAATGCCTACATCGCAAATCATTTCGCCGATGCCAATGCTGCCATGGTGGGTAAAACTGATGTCGAGGCGATGCACAGCAGGCAAGGTGTAGCTGTTGCGGTTACGATAGCTGTCCATACGCACGATGTCTTCAATAAATGTATATTCACTGTATCTCTTTGTTTCATATTGGTAGTTGGGGTTTTGTGAATAATCATAACTGCTAGAAACAGATGACCCATAACTAGGCTCAAAGTCGTTGTAATCGTCAAGCATCCCCCCTGTAATGGTAGAGGTGGTAATGTTGGCACGCCTGCCACTCTGGTAGGTCCAAGAAGCTGACAGATCCCAGTTCTTACTTAAACGCTGGGTAATATTGATGTTAAAATTATGACGGCGGTCGCCTGCGGCATAGAACTCCTTGCCAGCATTCAGCACCATGCCTTCGCGATCAAAGGTCCTGAGTGATTTTGACCATGTGTAGCTGATTTGCCCACGCGTATGACCCATGGTTTTCTGGGCCAAAAACTCCACGCCATAGGCTCTTCCCTTGCCTTGTGCTACTAACTCGTTCCAAGTCTTGACAGCCCCCAGTGAGGTGCCTTCACGATAGTCAACTACATTATCGAGTATTTTGTAATAGCCTTCTAATGAAAGATGTATGCCGTTGCCAAAATCTTTGCTCACGCCTACTGACACTTGGTCTGACAAGCCTAACTTCATGTCTTTGTTCAGGGGTATCCACACTTCTGATGGGGATATCAAACTGGCACTGGTAAGCATGAAAACACCTTGTGACATGCGAGCGTATGAGGCTTTAAAGGCCACTCCCTTTGCCAACATGAATCGCACAGAAGCACGTGGCTCTAATTGGAAATGGGTTTGACTGTCGGCATTGTAGCCCTGCAAACGCACACCCACATTCATTTTCAGCCAATCGGTAAGCGTCATGTCGTCTTCAACATAGGCCGAGAAGGAGGTTACTTTTCCTTTGCCTTTTACACTGTTCATCAATTGGGCTTGGGATATAATGAAGTCTTCATCGTGCTGTATCCTGAAGCTTTCAGCGATATTTATGTTTTTGGCCGATTTATCCCAATGCGTATAAGCGGTACTAATCTGTGGGGCTACATCTTGCAGATTGACCCCTACTCCAGTCCTTGCCTCGTGTTTGTTTTGCCACGCATAAGTAAGCCCTGCATGCATGGCTATATCATCTACCTTTGAGTTATAGCGCGTAACATCACCCTTATTGTTGAGCGTGATTATTTGCTCTTGCTGATAGCTTACATCTTTTTGCGATTTCTTCTCGGAGGTAATTCTGTTGTAGGTCAACTGATAGTCGTATCCACTATAGTTCACCGAAGCATTCAAGCGCAAATTCGGTGTCAGCAGTTGATCATATTGCAGGCCTGCCAAGAGGTTGTGCCAATGGTTGGCACGCTGACTAAGGTTGGTTCTGTCAATAAAGCCCTGCATGGTACCACCATATAGGCCCGAATAACTTTGTTCGTAGCTAAAGTGCTGACTGGTTTCATTGGGGGTGGCATTGTTGGAATCGCGACCAAAGTAAAATACGGCATTGAGTTTACCCTTATTGTTGAATTTGTGAGTGAGCTTAGCGTTGATGTCGTAATATTTCATGTGACTGAAATTGTTCATTTGGCCAGGGTTGTCGTACACTACTTCTTTCAATAATGGACTTACAATGGCATTGAAATAGCTGATGCGGGCACCCACATTAAAGGAAGTGTGGTCTTGCCAAAGGGGACCTTCGGCCTGGATTTTGGAAGCTAACATACCTGCTGTAATAGAGGCATGATGCCGCTGCATATCGCCCTCACGCAGCTTAATGTCGATGACGCTCGACAGACGAGTGCCAAAACGGGAGGGAAAGGCACCTTTATAAAGCACCACATCGTCCATCAAATCGGCATTAACGGCCGAGGTGAACCCCTGCAAATGATCGGGGTTGTATAGGTTGATGCCGTCGAGCAAGAAAAGATTCTGGTCGTAGTCGCCACCACGAACGAAGATGCCGGCACGACCCTCACCACTAGATTGCACACCTGGCAGGGTTTGCAGGGATTTCAGTACATCGACTTCACCCAGTAACTTGGGGAGCTGATTGATGCGCTCTGCCGTAATGGCCAGGGCACTCATCTGCGAACTATTGATGCCAAAGTCGTGTCGCTTTGCGGTGACCTGCACCTCCTGCAGGTCAAATTCTTTTGCTACGTCCTGAGCACAAAGGGGGAAACTCAGTAGCACCAGTAACCCCCCTGTGAAAGAAAAGTGTTTTACGTTCATGGTTTAAAATTTTATGGATTTCACTCCCCTTGGCTATTTTCCTGCCTGGACTATTTCAACACTATGCGGGGTGATGGTCCTAATGGGGTCAGTGCCAGCAGGACTTGAAAAAATGACATATCCAATGCGCTCTGCCTCCTGAGGGTTGGCCAAGATGTCGAAAATAAACTCAACTTGTTCACTTTCGGGGTGCTTTACTATTTCATTCATGGTAATCCACACAGCTGTATCAGAAAAATGTATCTTGACATCATCCATGTTGCTATAAGCTACTACACTTAAAGTTTGTGCTTCGGCATCAACTTTATATTGCACACTGTATTCCCATTGTTTTTCTCCCTTTAATTTAAAATAAGGGATAACATATGAGGGTTCTGGCTCATCTTTATTATCGTCTTTACATGACGAGAATGAAACACAAAAAAATGTAGATGCTATAAAGCATAATAAAAGGTGATAAAATAACTTCTTCATGGCTATAAGTATTTATAGTTTGCGATGTAATTAAGGTTCAGCAGCAGCCTGGGTGATAACGAAAGTGGGGTGCCCTATGTCTTTGCGCAGACTCCAGGTGGACGCATTCAGTAAATCTAAAACTACTAAACCACTTCGTGAAGATGACGTCAGATTCTCTGAGATAGTAAAACAAATGGTTATTTGCGAACCGTCAATGCTCACAAAGGGAGCACCTATCCAATTGTCATCAGTCGTATCGCTAAAACTGCGAGCAGACCATTGGGCATTAGTGGTACCAACAATTTCCACGCTTTGTGAGTGAGCATTTACACGAATGTCAACAGATGCCGTATCAATGTATGGCAATTCTTCCTCGGGATCAGTAGGATTATACGGTGCTTCTGGATCATCCTTGTTACTACAGGATAAGAAAAAGAGAGGCAGATAACACATTACAATAATAAAAATAATTCGTTTCATACGCCTTATCGTTTTGGTTTATGACAAAGATAAACGATGCCAAATAAGGATACAAGCGTATGCTATCACACGTAGAAAGTAGCAGAGTGCTGATTTTTAGTGTGTTACAAAATATCTTTAATCACACTAAGGGAAAATTAGTAACCATAGTAGCCCAAATAGAGTGGCATGCCAGTAATTTTCTCATAAATGCCATAGATAAAAGGCTGGTCTAAACGGAAATTGCTATTGCCCATGTAAGGTGTTTCGTAGGTAGCAGTGTTGATTTTCCACAATTTGTCAGCGTTGTCAGCCACACCACTCTCCGAAAAAGCCAAATCAATGTCTTGGTGAATGTTCACCTCTACGTCAGTGGCCATCAGATCAAAACTAACATTTTTACTGACACTGAATTTGGGCATCCAGAAATTCAGCATACTGGAGGCATTTCTTTTGAGGTCAGCTAAGTCAAATTCCTCAAAAACATCATCAATAGTAGCGTTATAATTGGGCAATACGAAAAACACTTGTATATAGTGGCCTACATCGAGTTTAGCGATGTGGTATTTCTCGAAACAACTATTTTCACAGAAAATGGACCTGAACATCATATCCACCTCTTTTTGTGTTCCATCAGCCGTTTCAAACATTTCTTTCTTCGTGTAAATTACCGGAAAAAGATTCCACCAATGCCCCCTGATGCTGGGTGTGTTACTTGCGTCTGACACCCAAACATTTTCATCTAAGTTTTTGAATGTTTCAGTTTTATCAATAAAATCGGTAAAAAAGTCCAACGGAATAGCCTCTAAGCCCATCTCTTTCAATAGTTGGTCTTGCGAGCACTGGTCCATGCCTTCCATTTTCCTACTGAGGGTAATAAGCATATTATGAGGGGCATACACCATATTTTCATCTTTAATATGCCTATTGCGCAGCTTGCGGTAATAATTTTTGAAAAGTCGCCATGAATAACCACGTAATTCGTTGCCTATCATTCTATCAGTCTCAGGATCATCTTTCTCGTAGAACAAAGGTCGGGTTACTGGAATTTCTTTTATCGTGGGCTTTATGGGCTTCCTTGACATTCTATCATATTCATCCACCGATGCAAGATGATTGTCCAACCAACTTGAATCTTCTTTACTGCATGCAGTAATGCACAGCACCAATACGCCAAATAATATATAATGTATCTGTTTCATCTTCATTCATCATTCTAGTTAGTAAGTCTTTCCTTCATCCTATAACGTCGCTGACTAATGGTATGTCTGGAGGTGGTGCCAAAACACAAAGGTATGGTATTTGCATCAAAATCGGCATATTTTTCCAAACAAAGCAACAATATGTCATCATCTTCCAGTCGTGGATAGGTGGTTTTCATTTCTTCAACATAGTTGGCGCACAAGCTAAACAGAGTAGTTATTAAATCGTTACGCTCTTTATAGGAAAGTACTTTGCACAACTTTGGGTCTGAAAAATCCTGTTGGCTCAACTCCACTATTTTATGGTAGATAGGAGTTTGTGTAAATAGCCAGCTTTGCAACAACTGCTGGTGCTCGTGCATGTCGTCAATAGACTGACTGTATTGGGCTATTTGTTGCTGACTGTCAACTATCAACCTGTCTTTTTCTAATAAATGCCCCATCAGTTCTTCCACCTTACGTTCTTTCTTGCGGAGCCTTTGCTGGTAAAACACTACTGCCAACAGTACAACCACCACAAAAGCCATGATCAGCCAATTGCGCTCCTCTCTGGCTTTAGTTTTTTGCTGTTGGGCCACCATTTCTTTCTGATGCGCCACTATCAAACTATCCATCTCGGCATTACGGTCAAGAGTTTCGGCAATAGAGTCGGCCAACACCAAGGCTGTTTCCAGCATTTGATAGGCTTGAGGCAGATGACCCCGTTCTTTCTCTATTTCATAAAGCAAACGGTAAGCCTCGATGTCTTTGGGTTGCTCATCACTCTGCACATAACGACTGAGCATTTGGAAGGCACTGTCTTGCTGTCCTGTATAATAAAAGGCTTCACCTATCCTGCCTTCTATATATACCGGATGCAGAGGGGTATTAAGGTAAACCAGCGCAGAATCGTATTGCTCCATGGAGAGGAAAATGTAACCTATGCGATGGCTATACATACTGGAGAGCTGAGCATCGCCTGCCTGCCGGGCCAAGCGCAAGGCTTCATGTTGGTAGTGCAAGGCATAGTCGAGCATTTCTTTGTTGTTGTAATAATCGCCCATCTGACTGAGTACTACTGAGCGATCGGCATCGGTGGTACAAAGCTTGGCCAGACGTTCACTGGTCTGCATAGCCTCATCTTCATAGCCCAACACTTGATATACTCCCGACAAACTGCTCAATATGTGTCGGTGATATTCCGTAATGTCATTAGCACGCTGAATCAGGCGGTCAGCCTCTTGCAAATGGTCCATGGCTGCTACCCAACGTTGTTGCTCCATTTCTACCCGACCTTTGTAGAGCAGGGCAACGGCCCTGTTCACAGAATTACGATTGTAATGACGAAGGGCTTCCTGCATAAGTGAATCGTAAGGAGGTTCTGCCAGCGACTGGTAGGTTTTGTTGGCAGCACGAGTGAGCAATATGGCATAGCGGGCTATTTCTTCCTGCGTCATGGGTTGATGTTGATGCAGGTGGTTGAGCAAGACAAATGCACTGTCGGGGTGCTTGGTGATTATATTTTCTGCTTGTTGCAATAAAGTCTCCACTTGCGGGTGCGAACGCCCACAAGCCACCATTAAGTAGAGCATCAATATGAACAATACAGGGTGTGACTTCATTATTTTTTATATTTTCGTGCAAATATAGCATAATTTCATGAAAACAATACGGCTGGTGCTATCACACTTGAAAAAAAGCAAATACTGTATATCAACATGTTAATGATATGTTGCAATCACACTTGCACACTAACTAAGAGTTTTTTAACCCACACTGCTGGTTTCAAGAGATGCCGAAACGAAGCCCCCCTCTTCCCTCATTCCGACTTCACTTTATCCTCATCCTGGGCTTGACTTGGGATTTCTATGACCAATACTGGCATCGAAGAGTGTGACCTCAATATCCCTCATCCTGGGCAAGGAGCCGGGATCTCTTCCTCAACTCCACCTTATCCCGGGATTGACCCGGGATCTCCTCAACCAATATGGCTGTATGCCAGTAGGACTGGTGTGCGACATTGAGCAGATGTCATGACTTTGCATCATCCGGGTATTGCCATTTTCTGCTTTCTCCCTGCTTTTGTGGTAAAAAGGAATGAGTGATTATTATGTATTTCTCTATATCGTGTGTATTTAGCGATATAGAGACTAAATTGCCCGAACGGCCATTTCTGCTGATGACCTGCACGAGATACTGAAAGAAATTGAGAAATGGGAATAGGGTGTTACTTGCGCCCGAAGTCAGCTGGGGTCTCACCCCATAAGTTCTTATCCCACTTAATAATGGGAACAGAGGTCGTATTGTCGTGCAACCACTTTTCAGCTCGTTCTATGAGTTGAAACAAAGGTTCTGTCTTGGCATTGCGTTCCAGTTTGGTGCGACATTTCTTCTGTTTCACCCAACTCATGGCATTACGGCTATCACTCTATAAACTTTTAATTATCCATTATCCATTATCAATTATCAATTTTATCAAGGATATATTTCTCAATCGACTCAGCTGACATACCAGATAAATCAGCTACGACTTTCCCTTTGTGGATATAAGTAATCTCATCACAGATATCAGAGATGGCAGAAACGATGTGCGATGAAAGTATCACGCATCTCCCCTCGGCTTTCATCTCCTTTAGCCATTGCCTCAGCACTATTGCCCCAGCCAGATCAATACCATTGAAAGGCTCGTCCATGATGACAATATCATTGTCTTGCAGCATAAGCGTCAGCAGCATCAGTCGTTTTTTCATACCTAAGGAGTATCTGCTGGCATATCTGTTGAGGGGCAAGGCAAACTTCTCATTCAGTTTGTTGATCACATCTCTGCTAACGTTCTTTCCTTTTGCACGAAGACAGAACTCGATGTGTTCCATGCCATTAACATAAGAGTAGTAAAAGGGCGTATCATTCATATAGCCAATCTGACTGTTCTCGCTGACAATGACTGTACCGTCATAAGTCTCCAGCCCGGCCATACATCTGAACAGTGTACTTTTGCCAGCTCCATTCTCCCCCATGACACCATACACCTTACCAGCATCAAAGCAATGGCTGAAATCGTCTATAACGGTCAACTCACGATATTTCTTAGTTAAATTCCTTACTTCTATCATAACTTACATTTCTTTATTACAGAATTGGCATAATAGGCAAGACCTCCCGCTACTATTATGGAGAAAAACAGGATGGGTGGTACAAACAGAGACACATAGAATATGGCATTCAAGACCATAAAGGCAATGGCTGATAAGATGTCATTGCCCCCATGGGTAGCACCGTTTACAAAGAACAGCATTTCCACTTGAAACAGCAAAAGGCTTACGCCCACATAGTATGATGCCCCCATGAACAACTGGTGCAAGCTGCCATCCACAAGTATGATGCACAGTATAAATGGAAGAAAAACAACGCACACATTTCTCAAAGCGAACAACAATTTAAGTTGAAGCACCCTCGCGGCACTCTTGTAATTAAACAAATACTCCACATGCCACTCGCGCATCAACAGCAGACTAAAGAGAGAAGCTGCAATCATACTCACTGTCACCACTAAATTACGGTTTCCTATATATGCCCCCATCGCTGCTGCTACCATCAGTGGTATGAATAAAGGGATAGCTAAACGGCCGTCGCGATGGTATTCATAGCTGCCGGATGCCAAAAATGGAAAAGTGGGCAGGCGCAGGGACAAGCCTCCATGCGGAACAAAACATATTGACACCAAAGACAGTAGAACGATTGCCACAGCCCAAAACTCGTAGCGGTAGAAGAATAAACATAAAAAAGGGATTGACAGCAGTGCGTACTCCACCAAAAACAACATCTTCGTATGTCTCACGCCGAAAATTGAATAGAGAAATGTAGAATCACCACGGTTAAAGTGATAAGCCAGCAACAGAAAGACATAAAGCAAGACACTGAAATAGACTGGAGCAGCAACCAATCTTAAAACTACAAGCGTACCCAAGAACATAAAAAGCAATAACGCCGGTATGACTATGAGTCCCAACTCCTTCATCATCCTCCATAGGCATTTTATTCTCAGTACGAGATATAGTTTCAATACATTGTGCATAATATTAATAGCTGCTCCATCGACTGCAAAGTTATTCAATTATTTCTTTAGCTTAATGCGTTTTTACGAAGTTTAACTGTTGAATAATCAAGAGCTACAGCTGCATGAATCCTACTAATTCCGGCTCGGAGGGGCAGAATGAAGAGGATGGTGAAATATGAAAAAAGCAAATGTAGCGTGTAGCGTTCGTAGCGTTGACAAAAAAAATGGCAATCTTCACAGACCACCATAATTATCAGATTGTAAGTCATTAGGTCCCTCATATAGAGGAAACTGTGCAAAGTTACGCATTATTTTCTATGTACAAAGGATTTAGTGGGATTTATTTGTTGGTTTTTTTATTGAGGGTTAAGTACCCAACAGACATTCAACTTATGGCAGTGGTAATTTTAAACCATTCAACTTTTTCTAAGGTAGTACATAGCTTCACGACATAACGACATAACAACATAACACATAACATTTCGAAAATTCAATTTATTATCCTCCTTCCCCTAATAACACAGAAGTAACTTTTACTTATATATATAATATATATTATATAATATATATTATATATATAAGTAATATAAAGGGGGAAAAGTTATGGAGCATAACAAGAAAAAGCAAATGTTATGTGTTATGTTGTTATGCCTATAGTAAAAACACCATGAAAACCTGCATAAATTTCGGAATATACAATGTTACGTGTAAATGTTATGCCTGCAACATCCCATCAGCAACATCAACGCTTACTTAAAGCAAACGGAGGGCTAAAAATAACTAAAAACCCCCTTTACTAGTACCTCCTTAAAATCGGCTGTTTTAGGGGCTGAAAAGGGGGGCTGTGAGGACTGCATAAATATACTTAAAATTGATGGAATATTGTGCATAAATAGCATTGTTACCATACAATAGCTTTATGGCATAAATGAAAAAAACTTTTCTCCCCTATGAAATCTAATTCTCGATTTTCTTACACCTGATAATTAGCTATTTAGAAAACAGCATTAAAAAAATCCGAGAAAAATTATATTCTCTATCCCAAACCATCATAAATTATAACTACCTTTGCAATGCATTTGAGAAATGCATCGCGATTGCTGGCTGCGGCTCAGCATAGTCCGAGCAAGCTCGCCTCTGCATTCGCCTTGCACATCAATTGCAACGTCATCAAGAAACAAAGCTGATACTACAGCCGAAGGCCAAGGCGGTGGCGAAGCGAAGTTTCAAGATGGCAAGGTTGATCAACTAAACAAAGCGGGAGGCAGTGACCCGGGGTAGTTCGCTGCAACAAATGCCAACACAAACACAAAATTTAAAACACGATTATGGCAAATGAAAGAATCGCTATGGGAATTAATCTCAGGCAAAACAAAATCACAGGTAACGCCGGATACGGCAAGTATTATCCAGAAGTAGATGTGCAGAAGACTTTGTCGCTGCGTGGCTTCGCCAAGCACATGACTGA
>JAIKZS010000016.1 GCA_024682035.1 Bacteroidaceae bacterium | reverse complement strand
TGCAACCTACAGGTGGTGAAATGAAAAAACTCAACGTGGTGGTATTCATCTTGGAGAGTTTTTCTATGGAATATACGGGCTATTTCAACAAAGACAAAGATGGAGGCAACTATCAGGGATATACACCTTTCCTTGATTCGCTGTTAGAAAAGAGCTATAGATTTGAATATGGATTTGCCAACGGACTTCGTTCTGTTGACTGTATGCCAGCATCGTTTGCTAGTATCCCTCGATACATCGACCCATTTTGTTATTTTATTTATTCCAACAATTCATTACAAGGACTGCCCGATATGCTCAAGAAAGAAGGATATACTACCGCTTTCTTCCATGGCGCTCCCAACACTACTTTAGGTTTTAAGAGCTTTACCAACTCTATCGGATTTGAGTCTTATTATGGAATGGATGAATATGATCATGATGAGGACTTTGATGGTACATGGGCCATCTTCGATGAACCGTATCTCAACTATTTTGCGAAGAAAAGTGATGAGATAGCACAAGAAGGACAACCTTTCTTCTTATCAGTGTTTACAGCATCGAGCCATGAGCCTTTCACCATTCCTGATGAACACAAGGATAGGTTCACGCGTGGCGACATCCCGATGCATAAATCTATTAGCTATGCCGACTATTCCTTAAGTAAATATTTCGAGCAGGTGAAAGATAAGCCTTGGTTTGAAAATACTATTTTCGTGTTTACTGCCGACCATTGCGGTGTTACCTATCGCGACGACTACAACAATGAGATGGGACGCTTTCTTATACCTATCTTCTTCTACACCCCTGGAGGTCAATTGCCTGTGAAATTAGATACCACTCGCATCATCCAACAGATTGACATTACACCTACAATATTAGGGCTACTCAATTACCAGAAACCCTACTTCTCTTTCGGCAAAAATGTATTTGACGAAAGTCAGTCATATGTGAATTATGTATTCAACGACCGAAATGGGAACTCGATGTATTATCTTGACGATATGATGATTGAATATAATGGGAACCAACTTATCGGTGTGTACGAATATAAAAAAGACTTTTCACTGAAAAACAATTTGCTGAACAAAAAAGAGCAATTTCCACAACTGCCTTTCATGCAACAGCAGATGGAAGCCATCTTACAGCAATATATCACTAGGATGAAAGATAACCAACTAAGATGGCCCAATCCTTAAAAAAATACTAACCAAAAAATAATGAACCATGAGCAAAGCAAGAGAAAAGAAAGCAGGTAAGCGCATGAATAAAAAACAGCTTACAGAAGTACTGACGGCATTGTTCGAACAACATCCCACTGACGAACTGTCGCAAAAGTATATTTTTGATACACTAAGGCTCACCACACATCCACTAAAGATGTTGTGCATGGATATTATAAATGATTTTTTGCAAGATGATTATATTAAAGAAACCAGCAAGTATCGTTACAAACTGAATAACCGTGGCATAGAGATGGTTGGCACATTCCAACGCAAGAGGAATGGCAAAAACACCTTTATTCCTGACGACGGAGGTGACCCTATTCTCATTGCAGAAAGAAATTCTGCACATGCCATGAATGGAGACAAAGTGAAAGTCGCCTTTTTTGCTAAAAGGAAACGCCACATGATAGAAGCTGAAGTGGTGGAAATCCTAGAACGTAGCAATGATACATTTGTAGGTACCCTTAGCGTTACCAAATCATACGCTTTTTTGTTGACAGAGAGTCGTACATTGGCCAACGATATTTTCATCCCGAAAGACAAATTGAAAGGTGGAAAGAACGGCGACAAAGCTGTGGTAAAGGTGTTAGAATGGCCCGATGAATTTAAAAATCCTATAGGTGCCGTGATTGATATTTTGGGACCTGCCGGCGATAACAATGCTGAAATGCATGCAATTTTAGCAGAATTCGGATTGCCGTATGTATATCCAAAGAAAGTAGTAGCTGCTGCTGAGAAAATTAGTAGCGAGATTACTGAGGAAGAGATTGCCAAGCGTGAAGATTTCCGTAATGTACTGACTTTCACTTGCGACCCTGCCGATGCTAAAGATTTTGACGATGCTTTGTCTATACGCAAATCAGAAAATGGATTATGGGAAGTGGGTGTACACATTGCTGATGTGACATACTATGTGGAAGAAGGCAGCATCATAGACAAGGAGGCGCTGAACAGAGCCACTTCAGTCTATTTGGTAGATCGTACCGTGCCTATGTTGCCAGAAAAACTTTGCAACAACCTTTGTTCGCTCAGACCAGACGAAGAGAAATTAGCTTATTCTGTCATCTTCGAACTGGACGAAGATGCCTACGTGAGGAGCTCTCGCATTGTACATACAATTATCAAAAGCAATCGACGTTTTTGCTATGAAGAAGTACAACAAATCATTGAGAGTCAGAAGGGCGAATATGTCGACGAAATTCTGGTACTCGACAGAATGGCTAAGAAGCTGAGAGAAAGACGCTTTAAGAATGGAGCCGTAAACTTCGACCGTGTAGAGGTAAAATTCAACATCGATGAAAATGGCAAACCTTTGAGCGTTTATTTCAAGGAATCTAAGGATGCCAACAAACTGATTGAAGAATTCATGCTACTGGCTAACCGCACAGTAGCTGAGAAGATAGGAAAGGTAGGCAAAGAAAAGAAAGCCAAGACTTTCGTTTATCGTGTACACGACATGCCTGATCCAGAAAAGTTGGAGAGCCTGTCACAGTTTATTACACGATTTGGTTACAGAATAAAAACGACTGGTAGCAAGAACGATATTACTAAATCGTTGAATAACCTGTTGAATGACATCCATGGCAAGAAAGAAGAAAACTTGATAGAAAACATCTCTTTACGAGCCATGCAAAAGGCATATTATAGTACCCACAACATTGGTCACTATGGTTTAGCCTTTGAATACTACACCCATTTCACTTCACCCATACGAAGGTATCCTGACATGATGGCGCATCGTTTGCTGACCAGTTATCTGGAAAATGGAGGTCGCAGTGCTAACCTGAAAAAGTACGAAAACATGTGCGAGCAATCTAGCAAGATGGAAGAGATAGCAGCCCAAGCTGAACGCGCCTCTATCAAATACAAGCAGGTGGAATTCATGAAAGACAAAATCGGACAAGTATTCGAAGGTGTTATTTCTGGCATAAACGAATGGGGCATCTACGTAGAGCTAAACGATAGCAAATGTGAAGGTATGGTGCCAATGCGTGAATTGGATGATGACTACTACGAATTTGATGAGAAGAACTATTGCCTGAGAGGACGTAGAAATCACAACATTTATCAGTTGGGCGATGTCATGAAAATCAAGGTAGCAAGAGCCGATCTGGAGAAGAAGCAGTTGGATTTTGAACTCGTATAAAAACAATTAGCCCCGCCTGATTAAAACATCATCTCCAAAAAGTTTTTTACTTGCTGGATATATGTTAAATAGGACGGGGCTAATTGTTTCCTATAATTATAATGGATATTCTTCAAAAGCATACAAAATAGTTGACAGATAACGTTCACCCGTATCTGGCAACAGAGCAACGATGTTTTTCCCTTCGTTTTCCGGGCGCTGAGCCAACTTCACCGCTGCAGCTAAAGCTGCACCAGAAGAAATACCCACTAATAACCCTTCTTTTTGTGCTACTTGCCTACTTGCCAAAATAGCCTCATCATTCTCAATAGCTATTACCTCATCTATTACAGAAGCGTTGTAGTTAGCAGGTACAAAACCTGCTCCAATACCTTGTAACTTGTGTGGACCAGCCTTTCCACCACTCAGCACAGGAGAACCTGCTGGCTCAACAGCCACAATCTTAACTTGTGGATTATGCCTTTTCAAAGCCACGCCTACACCACTTACCGTACCACCGGTACCTACACCTGCTACAAAAATATCGACTTCCCCATCCGTGTCACGCCATATCTCCTCACCAGTTGTTGCCACATGAACAGCAGGATTAGCAGGGTTATTAAATTGCTGAGGAATCCAACTACCTGGTATATTTGCCTGTAGTTCTTCGGCTTTAGCAATGGCTCCTCCCATACCTTCAGCACCAGGAGTAAGTACCACCTTTGCCCCTAAAGCCTTCAATAGATTTCGACGTTCAATGCTCATGGTATCAGGCATTGTAAGAATTAAAGTATATCCTTTGGCAGACGATACGAGAGCCAATCCTACACCAGTATTGCCACTAGTAGGTTCTATAATAGTAGCACCAGGCTTGATAATACCCTTAGCTTCAGCATCTTCAACCATTGCTAAAGCTATGCGATCTTTTGCACTCCCTGCAGGATTAAAATACTCAAGTTTTGCAATGATCCGAGACTTCAATCCTTTGCTTTTGCTGAAATTATTCAACTCCAACAATGGGGTGTTACCAATTAGTTCTGTGAGCTGTGTAGCAATTTTTGCCATAGTTGTAAACAATTATTTGTTAATAAAAAAGTTTTGTCCACACAAAGATATGAAAAAACCAATAATATGTTGTAACTTTGTACCCTAAATCGTTTATTATGCAGGCAGGCAACTTTTCAGAAACATTGGCTAATGTGGTAGCAGAACTATCAGAGAGTAAATCTTATCAAGGCTTATTCCATCGCCACTCTGACGACAGTCCTTTGCCATCGGCCAACACAATCCATACATTAATTGAAGAATTAAGGACTTTACTCTTCCCGGGGTATTTTGGCAATTCTGCAGTTAATAGCCGTACCATTACCTACCATATAGGTGTACATACAGAGAAAGCATACAATCTTCTGAAAAGTCAGATTCTGGCAGGACTTTGTTTCTACGAGACCGATGAAGACAAGGGATGCACAGATTGCCAACAGCAAGAAGCTGCAAAGTTGGCCGTAGAGTTCATGGTTTCTTTACCAGCATTAAGACGCATTTTGGCTACTGATGTTGAAGCTATGTTCAACGGCGACCCTGCTGCTCATAACTATGGCGAGGTTATTTCCTGCTATCCTGCTATTAGGGCCATCACCAACTATCGCATAGCTCATCAATTACTTGTTTTAGGAGTACCTTTAATTCCCCGTATTATAACAGAACAAGCTCATAGTGAGACCGGTATCGACATACATCCGGGGGCACAGATTGGTCATAGCTTTGCCATTGACCATGGTACTGGAGTTGTAATTGGTGAGACTTGTATCATAGGCAATAATGTAAAACTCTACCAAGGTGTAACATTAGGTGCCAAAAGTTTCCCATTGGATGAAAATGGCAAACCTATTAAGGGCATACCTCGCCATCCAAAATTGGAAGACGATGTTATTATCTATTCGAATGCCACAATCTTAGGCAGAATCACTATTGGTAAAGGCGCTACCATTGGTGGCAACATTTGGGTGACAGAAGATGTAGCACCGGGTACTAAGATTACTCAAAATCGAGCTAAATAAATTGACAATTTTTAGAAATATGCAAGATAACGAAAACTTTACTTTGATTGCCAAAACCTTCCAAGGCCTGGAAGAAATTTTGGCAAATGAATTGACTTCATTGGGAGCTGAAAACGTTGAGATAGGCAAACGTATGGTTAGCTTTACTGGTGACAAACGCATGATGTATTTGGCTAACTTCTCACTCCATACAGCCTTACGCATCCTGAAACCCATCAAACACTTTGAAGCGAATAATGCCGATGAGGTTTACGAGGCAGTAAAAAGTGTAGAATGGGGAGATTTCCTGTCTGTTGGCCAGACTTTCGCTGTTGATGCAACGGTTCACAGTGAAGAATTTCGCCATTCCATGTATGTTAGCTACAAAGTAAAGGATGCCATAGCAGACTATTTCCGAGATAAGGAAGGAAAACGTCCAAGTGTTAGTGTGAAAAATCCCGACATCGTACTCAATATTCACATCAATGACAATCAATGTACCCTTTCACTTGATTCTTCTGGTGAATCGCTACACAGACGTGGATATCGTGCCGAAACAGGCGAAGCACCATTAAACGAAGTATTAGCTGCTGGTCTTATCATGATGACGGGCTGGCAAGGAGAAACAGATTTCATTGATCCGATGTGTGGATCGGGAACTATTCCTATTGAAGCAGCTTTGATTGCCAAGAATATGGCACCAGGCATCTTTAGAAATCGAGGATATGCTTTTGAAAAATGGCCCGACTTTGATGCTGAGCTTTTGGAATCTATCTATAACGATGATTCGCATGAAAGAGAATTCAATCACCATATATATGCCTACGATAATAATCCGAAAATGGTAGCAACTACACGTGGCAATATCAAGCGTGCTGGTATGACACGCATCATTGATGTGGAAATGCGAGACATAAAGGATTTCGTACAACCTACTGAGAAATCAGTGATGATTACCAATCCTCCCTATGGTGAAAGAATTTCTTCTGACAATATTCTGGAACTGTATTCCACTATTGGTGAACGTCTGAAACATGCATTTGTTGGAGGCCAGGCATGGATATTGAGCTATCGCGACGAGTGTTTCGACCAAATTGGTTTGAAGCCTACTCGCAAAATTCCTGTTCTCAATGGTGAACTGGAGTGCTCCTTCCGTGAGTATGAAATTTTTGAAGGTAAGTATGTACAATTCCGTGAAGCTGGCGATGAGTTGATGAAGGATAAGGGCCAAACAGAAGAAAAGCCTAAAAAACGGGTAAGCCATGAAAAGTGGCTCACGCCTGAACAGCATCGATTGGCTGAAATTAAACGCTATGAAAAAGCAGAGGCCAAGAAAAAACGCTTAGAAGAGGAAAAGCTTCACCCTGAGCTGAAATTAGAAAGACAAAAGGCTTTCCAGAAGGATAAAGAAGATAAGCCTTTCAACAAAGACCGAGATAAAAAACCTTTTGGCGATAAAAAAGGCTTCAGGAAAGAGGATGACAAACCATTCCGTAAGGATGGAGAGAGAAAACCTTTCAGGAAAGATGGCGACAAACCTTTCCGCAAGGATGGAGAGAGAAAGCCTTTCAAAAAAGATGGCGACAAAACTTTCCGTAAGGATGGAGAAAGGAAACCTTTCAGGAATGATGGCGACAAACCTTTCCGTAAGGATGGAGAAAGAAAGCCTTTCAAGAAAGATGGCGATAAAAAGTCGTTCGACAAGAAAGGTGGATCAAAACCTCGCACTGAATCTTACCCAGAACGTAAGAAACGTGAAATGAAAGAAAAAGGTGAATGACATGATACAAAATGCAATAAAAAAAGTGGCATCGCTGTTGATAGCTGTCACGACAATGGGTAATCTTATGGCTCAGGAATTAAAAATGCCTACCCTGGACGATTTGCTTCCAGGTGGTGAGACATATCGCTATGCAGAAAATATATATGGACTGCAATGGTGGGGTGACGTGTTGGTGAAGCCAGACATTGACAGGATTGTCAGTGTTGACCTGAAAAACGGCAAGGAAACTGAGATGCTTACACTTGAGCAAGTATCGGCTATGTTGAGTAAAAACGGCATAAATGTCAATCTGCCTTCTTTACAAAGTGTAAAAATGCTATGGCCCGGCAAAACCCAAATGCTTATCCCTACACGTACTGGCTACTATGTACTCGATTGGAAAAGCCAGACCCTAGTTGCCAAGCAGGAAATGCCCAGAGGTGCTGCCAACGCTGATTTCAACAGCGAAAGCGGCAACTTAGCTTATACCATTAAAAATAATCTTTTTGTAAATGGCAAGCAATTGACCGACGAACCTAACGGCATTGTGGTAGGCCAAAGCGTTCATCGTAATGAGTTTGGCATTAGCAAGGGCATTTTCTGGAGTCCCCAAGGGAATTTGTTGGCTTTCTACCGCATGGATGAGAGCATGGTAACTGAGTACCCCTTGGTAGATATTGATGCTCGCGTAGGCGAACTTACGCCTGTACGCTACCCTATGGCTGGGATGACTTCACACAAGGTTACTGTAGGTGTATATAATGTAAAGGCAGGTACTACCGTTTTTCTTGACGCTGGTGATCCTACCGACCGTTATTTCACCAATATCACTTGGTCACCTGACGAAAAGAGCATTTGGCTGATTGAGTTGAATCGCGACCAGAATCATGCCAAACTCTGCCAGTATAATGCTGAGAACGGAAAACTCATAGGAGTGTTCTACGAAGAGCAACATCCAAAATATGTTGAGCCTCAGCAACCTATTCAATTCTTGCCTTGGGATGACACCAAATTTATCTACCAAAGTCAGCGTAGTGGCTACAATCATCTATATCTGATGGATACCCAAACAAAAGTGTATCCAGAGAAACACACATCTGATGGTGGTGGACAATATATTGAATCTTTGCAAACAAAGCAGCTTACCAATGGTAACTGGCTGGTACAAGATATTTTAGGATTCAATACTGCCAAAAAGGAAATCATATATGCATCTACTGAAATATCTCCTTTGCAGACTAACCTATATAAGGTAAATGTAAAGACAGGTGCCAAAACAGCTATTAACACAGAGGAAGGGATGCACAGAGCTCAGCTTTCTGCATCGGGTACCCATCTGATTGATATTTACGCCACTCCTACCGAAGCTCGCAAGATTGATGTCTATGATACTACTGGTAAAGGTTTGGCAAAAGCCATTCATTTGCTTACGGCAGAAGATCCTTTGAAAGGTTTCATTTTGCCACAGATTGAAACAGGTACGATTAAAGCTGCCGATGGAAAGACAGATTTGTATTATCGTATTTGTAAACCAGCAGACTTCGATCCGAATAAAAAATATCCTGCCATAGTATATGTATATGGTGGCCCCCATGCACAGATGATACATAATGGTCTGCGCTATGATGCTCGTGGTTGGGACCTGTACATGGCCAATAAGGGCTACATTATGTTCACCCTCGATAACCGAGGGAGCGATAATCGTGGCTTTGAGTTTGAAAGCGCTACTTTCAGACATTTAGGTGTAGAAGAAAGCAAGGATCAGGTGAAGGGAGTGGAATTCCTGAAGAGTCTGCCTTATATTGACGCCAACCGCATTGGCGTACATGGCTGGAGCTTTGGTGGACACATGACCACTTCACTCATGTTGCGCTATCCAGCATTGTATAAAGTGGGCGTTGCTGGTGGACCAGTCATCGACTGGTCGTTCTACGAAGTGATGTATGGTGAGCGTTATATGGATACCCCTCAAAGCAATCCTGAAGGATACAAGGAAACGAACCTAAGGAATTTGGCTGGCAACTTGAAAGGACATCTTTTGATGATACATGATTATCAGGACGATACTTGTGTACCCCAACACACATTAAGCTTCATCAAGGCTTGCGTCGATGCCCGTACATATCCTGACCTGTTCATCTATCCTGGTCACCCCCACAATGTTTCAGGCCGTGACCGCATTCATTTGCACGAAAAGATAACCAGATATTTTGAAGATAACCTCTAAAACTCAATAAAATGAAGATATTATTGCTAGGCTCAGGTGGCCGTGAACATGCACTAGCATGGAAGATAGTACAAAGCAAAAAAGTAGAGAAATTGTTTATTGCTCCTGGTAATGCAGGTACTGCACTTTTGGGCGAAAATGTTGCAATGAAGGCTACAGATTTTCCAACTGTGCGCGAATTTGTACTAAACAATGGCATCAACATGGTAGTGGTAGGCCCTGAAGATCCATTGGTGGAAGGCATCTATGACTATTTAAAAGGCGACCCTGAAACAGCTCACATCGCTGTGATTGGTCCTACCAAAGCTGGTGCCCAACTGGAAGGCAGTAAAGAGTTTGCCAAGAGCTTCATGATGCGTCATAACATCCCAACTGCTCGCTATATGAGTGTTACTGCTGCTAACCTTGAAGAAGGCATGCATTTCTTAGAGCAACTGGAAGCTCCTTATGTGCTGAAGGCTGATGGTTTGTGTGCAGGTAAGGGTGTTTTGATCCTGCCTACACTTGAAGAGGCCAAGAAAGAACTCAAGGAAATGTTAGGCGGAATGTTTGGCAATGCTAGTTCTACAGTCCTGATCGAAGAGTTTTTAAGTGGTATCGAATGCTCAGTATTTGTGCTGACCGATGGCGATCATTATAAAGTACTGCCTGTTGCAAAGGATTACAAGCGTATTGGTGAAGGCGACAAAGGTCTGAACACGGGTGGCATGGGTAGTGTATCACCTGTTCCATTTGCCAACGACACCTTTATGGAAAAAGTTCGTACCCGTATCATTGAACCAACAGTTAATGGTTTGCGTGAAGAAAACATTCTCTATAAGGGCTTTATCTTCTTAGGCCTCATCAACGTAAAGGATAACCCTTACGTTATTGAATACAATTGCCGAATGGGTGATCCTGAGACAGAAAGTGTTATGTTGCGCATAAAGAGCGACTTAGTGGCATTGTTTGAAGGAGTAGATGCTGGTAATCTTGACCAATATACCTTAGAACACGATGCTCGTTGTGCAGCATGCGTAATGCTGGTGAGTGGTGGTTATCCTGAGAAATATGACAAAGGCTTTGAAATAAAAGGATTGGAAACAGCAGCCGAGACAGGCAGTATTATTTTCCATGCAGGAACAGCTTTGAAAGAGGGCAAGACCGTAACAGCTGGTGGCCGTGTCATTGCCGTTTGCTCATATGGAGAAACTCGCGAAGAAGCTCTAAAACAAAGCTACTTTGCTGCCAGCATGATTGATTTCGAGAAAAAATACTTTAGAAGAGACATAGGCAAAGACCTTGGCTAAAACATTTCAAAAAAAGGTAGTTACTAATCAGCTGACATTAGCAACATCAATATCAATTACTGTTGCTATATGGGCAGTCTGTTATATTTTACACCCAGTAGCAAGCACATTAGAAACTATTGGGGCATACATCATATATGCCACCATTGGCTATTTTCTGATAGTGCTCAACAAATCGTTTGCCATCATTCGTTTAAGAGCATCTTTCCAAACTGTCGTATTTATGATACTGACAGCCATTTGCCCTCAAATTCATCTGATATATAATGGCAATCTCATGACGTTGTGTTTTTTAGGGTGCACCTTTCTCATATTCCATAGCTACCAGATGGAACGTTCGGCAGGTATATTGTTTCATGCCTTTATTCTTTTGGGGATCAGTTATTTGTTAGTACCTAAGATAATATGGTTGATCCCCTATTTTTGGTACTGTTGCTATGCTCTTAAATCATTGAATTTAAAAAGTTTTATTGCTTCCATATTTGGGTGGTCTATTCCTGTTGGATCATATGCCGTATATGATTATATGAATAATGAGGGAGTGGGCTTCATAGCCAAACAAGCTGAGGTGGTGGACTTTGGACAATTACAGTACTATGACATCGAATTGCCAATTGTGGTCACCCTCCTTCTGGCTTTTATTATTCATATGATTAGTACCTGCCACACTATTAAGAATAACATGGATGATAAAGTCCAAACGCGTAGTTACCTTCAGCAACTCATCATTTCCATACTATTGCTATTCATATTGGCATTTATTGATTTATCCATAACATGGCAACTTATGCCATTGATGCTGATGGAGATTAGTCTGCTTTATGGACATTTTGTAACGCTTAGCAACAACAAATGGTCGAACATTATATTTATCAGCATTATAATAGCCATGGTACCTGTATTCATCATTAATCTTCGATATTAGCACATGGATACCTTTGTTCAACTCATGACAGATTGGGGCTATTTAGGTATGCTGATGACAGCCTTCCTGGCTGGCAGTCTCATACCCTTTAGTTCTGAATTAGTACTAACTGGTTTGCTTTCATTAGACTTGAATCCGATTGGTATTTTAGTCTCTGCTACCATTGGTAACACCATGGGAGGCATGACATGCTATTGGCTGGGCAGTCTGGGTAAGATGGAGTGGATAGAAAAGTATTTCCACATTAAAGAAAAAAATGTGCTGAAAGCCCAAAAGTTTTTACAAGGAAAAGGAGCTTGGATGGCATTCTTTGCTTTCCTGCCTTTCATTGGAGGCCCCATAGCCGTTGCCTTGGGATTAATGCGAAGCAACCTTCCCATTACCATTACTGCTATGGTACTGGGTAAAGCCCTCAGATATATTATCTTAATAGGTATATTACTATCAGTATTCTGATGAAGACATAAAAGAATGAGGCAAGAAATATCATCTTGCCTCATTTCCTATCATTTCTTCTTTTTGCCTTTTTTGGCCCATCCACCTTCATCAAAGTTAGGA
>JAIKZS010000169.1 GCA_024682035.1 Bacteroidaceae bacterium | reverse complement strand
ATTCCGTCCATTTTCAGGCGTCCATTCCCGATGGTCAATAATGCCAGGAGGTAAAGTGTTGAGGTCGAAATCGGTCATTCGGTACGTACCAATTACCATTGCACATTTTTGTTGGTAGAAAGCATTTACTATTTTTGTAAGTGTATGTTCATCGCTATACAGGTCATCGCTGTCCAGCTGAATGGCAAACTTTCCGCACTTGGGGTGGTTGATACCCATGTTCCAACACCCGCCAATACCTAAATCAGTACGCTCAGGCTGCACATGAATTACTCTTTCATCCTTTGCCAGTTTGTCAATCAGTTCAGCTGTACCATCGGTAGAGTGGTTGTCCACCACTATTACATTGAATGGGAAGTCGGTTTTTTGGCGTAAAACCGATTGAATTGCATCTTCAATGGTTTTAACACGGTTCTTTACCGGAATGATGACCGAAGCCTCACAATCGAATGATTCCTCGGTGAAATCGATCCTTTTGAATTGCGGAACCAGGTATCCCCCCGTCTCTTTCAGGTGTTCGGTACAAGCCAACTCCATCTCTATTTGTCGGTCGCGGTTGCGTGGATCTACATAATCAAACTGTTTTTGTCCGCTTTTACGCAGGTCACGTTCCTGCTCCGTATAAAGATATTCGTTGATATGTACCAATTTGTATTTTTGCGACAACTTTAGTCGTAAATCGTAAAAACCAGCATAGCGGTAGTCGGCTATCATCCTACTTGCTGCTTCCTTAAAAGCCGAGGTACGCAACATCACCACCGCCCCAAAGTCGAAGTCGTCCCGCAAGGACCCCTCCTGATAATCTATCACCGGTGATTTTTCCGTCAGTCCGTTCTTGCACACATACCTGTCGGCATACACCATAGCGGCATCCGACGCATCCATCACTTGTTGCATGCGCTCTTCGGCCCTATACCCCCACGTCACCTCAGTATCCTTTATGAGCAAGCAGGTATATTCGCCAGTTGCCTCCTCTGCCAACTGTTTTATTTCTGCCGATGCAACGTTGTTAAAAAGTATGCTATTCATCTTTTCCCTTTTTTATCAGACATAAGCCAACAAACGTAAACACTGCGTTCATTATCAATATCTCGTAACTGAACTGATAGCCATTGAACCATGCAACTGAGTTTTTATCCAGTATGAAACAAAGCAAAGGTGCCACAATAGCCACCACTGGTATCAGCTTGTCGCGTACTTTCCACTTTGTAAAGATGCCAAAGGCAAACATACCCAAAATAGGTCCGTAGGTATAGCTGGCCAGGATATATACTGCATCAATTACACTGGTGTTGTTCAGCACGTTGAATACCAAAATGCTGATGCCCATCACCACGGCCATGCCTATGTGTACCCACTCTCTGGTTTTTTTCACCTCGTTTTCGCCCTTGCCTTTAATACCCAGAATATCAACGGTAAATGAAGTGGTAAGCGCCGTCAGGGCAGAACCAGCAGCAGAGTAGGCCGAGGCCGTCAGACCAATGATGAACAAGATGCCAACAATCATAGGCAGATAGCCTCTTGTTGCCACAATGGTAAATAGCGTATCGCTCTTTTCTACCACAATACCTTCTCTCTCAATAAAGATATAAAGCAATGCTCCCAGCATGAGGAAGATGGATATTACCACAAACTGCATCACCATGCTTACCACCATATTCATTTGGCTCTCTTTTGAGTTACGGCAACTCAGGTTACGTTGCATCATATCTTGGTCAAGTCCGTTCATGGCAATCTGGGTAAACACGCCTGCCAGGAATTGTTTCCAGAAAAATTGTTTACTGTTTACGTCATCGAAAAAGAAAACCCTGCTCAGTCGGTCATCGTTGATAGCCGCCATCATTGTTCCCCAGTCCATTCCTAAACTTTTGGCAATAAACCAAATGCAAAGAACCACCGAGACGATCAAGCACAAGGTTTTCAGCGAGTCGGTCCAGATGAGGCTCTTCACGCCCCCCTTGTAAGTATATAACCATACAATCAGCATGCTGACTATAACATTCAGGATAAAGGGCAGATGGAAAGGCTCGAAAATGAGTAACTGGAAGGTGAGACAAACCAGATACAGGCGCACGGCTGCCCCCAACATTTTGGAGATAAAAAAGAACCAAGCTCCTGTATGATAGGAACTGATACCCAGCCGTTGTTCCAAAAATTGATACACGCTGACCAGCTGCATACGGTAGAATAGGGGAGTCAACACGAAGGCAATCACCAATTGTCCAGCCATGAAGCCCATGACGAGTTGCAGGTAGCCAAATTGCGAGGCACCCACCATCCCCGGTACTGAAACATAGGTTACTCCCGATATACTGGCACCTATCATGGCAAACGCCACCATATACCATTTCGATTGCTTGCCGCCTTGAAAGAATCCAGCGTTGTCAGCTTTGCGTCCGGCCCAATAAGATACGCTGAACAACACAGTGAAATAGGCTAATACCGTAATAATTACTGTTAACGGTGTCATATCTTTGTCAGTTTTATTGTTGACAAAGATAATATATTTCCTTAATTAGCGCAACGAACCAGGCATTTTGTTTTGTGAAAAAACAGTTATCCCGCCCAATCTTCCCTATCTAAGTTTCGATAACCTATAGCCTCGGCAATATGCATAGACTCCACCTTCTCACTTCCCGCCAGGTCGGCTATGGTGCGAGCTACTTTCAAAATGCGGTCGTACGCCCTGGCACTCAGGTTCAGTCTTTGCATGGCAGTGCGTAATAAAGTCAGTCCGTCGGCATCGGGCAAGGCATATTGTTGTATCAGTTTGGACGTCATCTGGGCATTGCAATGAATATGAGGCAATTTTTTATAGCGTTCTTCCTGTATCTTGCGCGCTTTGATGACGCGTTCGCGTATCACCGAACTGGGTTCGCCTGCCCGTTGCGACGACAGTTCTTCAAAAGGAACTGGGGTTACTTCTATCTGCAGGTCGATACGATCCATCAAAGGGCCTGATATGCGACTCATGTATTTCACCACCTGACTAATAGAACATACGCAAGGATGTGTAGGATGATTGTAATATCCACACGGACAAGGGTTCATGGCTGCTACAAACATGAAACTGGCAGGGTAATCTACTTGCGTGCGAACCCTGCTGATGCTGATGTGCCTGTCTTCCAGTGGCTGACGCAACACTTCCAGTACATCTCTTCTGAATTCTGGCAATTCGTCCAGAAATAATATGCCATTGTGAGCCAGACTGATTTCGCCTGGCATTGGGTAACTGCCACCACCCGTCATAGCTACAGAGGAGATGGTGTGATGCGGATTACGAAACGGCCGATGGTATATCAATCCACCCTCCTTGCCCAGTTTACCTGCCACCGAATGAATTTTGGTAGTTTCCAGACTTTCTGCCAGTGATAGGGGTGGTAAAATGGTGGGCAATCGTTTGGCTAACATTGATTTTCCACTGCCAGGGCTACCCACCAGCAGTAGGTTGTGACTGCCAGCTGCCGCTATTTCCATGGCGCGCTTCACATTTTCTTGCCCTTTCACATCGCTGAAATCGGCTTCCCATTCCTGTTGGTGTTTGTAGAACTCCTCCCGGGTATTCATGATGGTAGGCGTTATGCTTTGCTCGTTTCCTTTGAAAAACTCGATTACCTGACTGATGTTTTCGGCTCCCAGCACGGTCAGGTTATTCACCACCGCAGCCTCACGCGCGTTTTGCGCAGGCAAGATGATACCCTTGAAACCCAGTTCGCGGGCTTTGATGGCTATGGGCAACGCCCCACGAATGGGAATTAACCTGCCGTCAAGTCCCAATTCACCCATCAGCATATAATTATCAAGCAGGTTCCACGGTAGCACCTCTACGGCGGTCAGGATGCCTATGGCAAGGGGCATGTCGTAAGCCGACCCCTCCTTGCGAATATCGGCAGGAGCCATGTTTACCAGAATGTCGGAATTGGAAAAACTGATGCCCAGAACATTGAACGCAGCAAATATACGTTGCTGACTTTCTCTAACGGCTGAATCAGGAAGGCCTACCAGTGAGAAACCGCAGCCTTTCATACTGTTTACCTCGATGGTAATAAGTGTAGCATCTATGCCCTGCAGGGCAGCTGCAAAAACTTTTGTCAACATCTTGTTATGAATGAAAGTTAGTTAATATTGTGATTATTATTTTTTCTTCTTTTTTTCTTTTTGTTCTTCTTTCAGCTCCTTCAGTTTATCTTCCAGTTGCTGTTTGGTCAGGTTATATGCTTTTATCCTGCCATTAGGCGTTATCAGCACGTTGGCAGGCAAGTTCCTAATGTCAAATAATTTAACGACATCCGACAACCATGCCTTGGCATCACAACTCTGCGTCCATTCCAAGGTATCTTTCATCGCCGCCTTTCTCCATTGCTCGCGGTCCACATCGAGCGAAATGCCCCACATGGCAAAATCTTCTATCTTTTCTTTCTTGATTTCTTTGTACAACGGTTTGTAGAGGGTGCTATTCTGCAGCTTGCTTTCATCGTTCCACGAAGCCCAGAAGTTAATGAGCAACCATTTTTTCGTGAATTCATTGCGTGATACCCACTTGTTATTGATGTCTTTCAGGCGGAAATAATTCACAACATGCCCCGTGTCGGCCTTGGCCTCTTGCACCAAACGTTCGCTGATGTTCAAGTATTGTGGATGATGTTTCATTTCCTCGTCAAACTTCTCCAGCAGTGGGGTTATTTGTTTCCTTTCAGATGGATTGGTTTCCAGCAGATACTTGTTGATGAGATAGAAACCCACGGGTGAATAGGGATGCTGACTGACGAAGGAGTCCACCAAGGCCAAGGTCAGCGTAGAGTCATGTTCGTTGAGAAACTGAGTCAGCAAGTGGTTGTTGTCTTTGTCCTCTATCTGCAAACGATGCAAATGAGTCGTGTCACCCTTGATTTTTATGTTACTGCGTTTGCTCAGGAACAAAGGTATCCGACTGCCATCCTTGAACATCACCCAAGTCTGCGCCGTCGTATCCACCGAGATGTATCGATCGAATTTGCCCTTTTTCACATAGATGGTATCCACATGGTCGAACATCAGGTCAGCCCCATAAACAATCAAAGTATCATCAGCCAAGCCCGTAATGGTACCCGAAACCCGTGCGCGGTCGCCCTGCTCATTTCCGCAAGCCATGCAAAAAAGAGCTACCAGCAGGTATATCAGCCAATGTTTCTTCATAAGTATATACTTTGATTTTGGCACCAAAAGTAGTGCTTTTTTAGCTAACTAAAAAGTAAATACACAAAAAAGAGGGCGCACCTCATTAGAATTGCGCCCTCTTAAGCTATGATCACGAATTGTTTATCTTACAATGCTAGTGAAGTCGGCATTTGTAAAATACTTGCTGAACTCCAAATCAGTTGCCGCCTTCTGCTTCAATGACGGTTGCTTGTTCACGGCATTGCGCAGGTGAGTCGTCACCATTTGCAAATTGTTGGTACGTGCTCCCACAATAGCTTTCAGGTAGTCGGTGTAAGCATCTGCATTATCCACCGTATCCAAGGTAGTACGCGCCTTGTTGTAATCCTTCGCCAGCAGTTGCGCCAAAGCAGCACTGTTAGTCTTTGCATCGCCAAACGCGTTTACGGCGCGGTCATACTGCCCTTGGGCAATGTAAAGGTTACCCATGGTCTCGTTCAACTCCTTGGCCCCTGATGCCTTGCCTAGATACTGTTCAGCAGTAGCCTTGTCGCCCTTAGCCAGCGCCACCAAAGCCAGGTTGTTGTTCACCTCAGGAGCATCCTGTTTGCTGGCAGCCTGCTTAAACAAGTTTTCAGCCTCGTTTAGGTTACCGGCCTCATAAGCCAACTTACCCAAGTTGTTAAAAGCGCGGTAGTCGTTAGGGAACAAATTGGCAGCTTGTGAATAAATAGCCTTCTTCTCGTTGGCATCATTGGTCAGCGTAGCAGCATACAGCAGTTCCTCGTTGTTCAGTTCGCGGGCGTTGTTACGTGCCAGCTTACTAATTTCCTCGTCGCTCTTGCCAATAATCTCGTAGTTCAGTGTCAGGCGTGAACGGCGCAGCTGAGGCAATATGTCGTCAGCCAGCGTTTTGTAAACCGTCGAGATATTCTTGATTTCACGCTCGCGTTCCTCTGGATCTGAATACATCGACAATACACGCAGAATCAAGTCCTTGTCCTGAATATTCGACTTTGACACTAATTCCTGGAAACCCTCCCAGTCCTGCGCCGTATAGCGAGTATCAATGTCGGCATCGATATGACTCTTCTTCAGGTTCTTCTCAATCAGCGTAGCCGTATTGTCCTGGCGCTTCTCTGCCAGTCCTTTGTTCAAGTTCACACCTCCGTCAGGCGATGCATAAGAAGAAATCTCTATATTGCTGATGCGTTGGTTATCAGCACCCTCCACCTGTTTCACCTCGTTGGTAAAGCTGTTGGCAGCGCCCATTTGGTTAGAGCGGATGTTAGCCTGCTGTATCAAGAACATAATTTGCTCCTCACGCTTGTCCTTGATGATACGTTGGAAAGCGTCAGCGCCCAGCGATACATGCGCGTTCTCCAGTGTTTGGCCCACCAGTTCAGCAGTTGCCACCACACCGTCGGCTACCTTTACAGAAGGAATGGTCATCACCTTATTGCCTATGCGCACCTCGAAATCAAGGAACAGCTCGCTCTTCGCCATCTCAGGACGATAGTCGAACGATGTACGCAAAGTGTAGTTGCCACCCATCTTGTAATTGATGGTCTGGTTATTGTCCTCCACTTTCTCACCTTGGAAAGTAGCTGACTGGCCCTTGGCTTCGCCTCCTTGCCAGCGCAATACAGGAGTTACCTTCACAATTGCTTTCTTGTTGAAATATTTTTCGGGGAATTTACCGTTAATGGTAGCAGGCACCTTTCCGCCTACAGCCTCCAGCACCTGTGGTGTAACGGTAAAATATTCCGATGATAACTCGCCCATTTTGCTGGCACACGATGTCAGCACGGCCAATACAGTCATTAAAAAAGTAAGTTTAAATAGTCTCATAATTTCGTCTGTTTATGATTTGTCAACAACAAAGATAAGAAACTAAAGTGTAAAAAACACATATATTGTAATAAATTTATACGTGATTAACTTTCATTTTCTCTGTATAACTGATGTTGCGTGGGTGGTGTTCAATGATTTCAGCCCGTAGCATAGAGCGATCAATGTGGGTATAAATCTCGGTGGTGGCGATGGATTCATGCCCCATCATGGCTTGTATGGCGCGCAGGTTGGCGCCCCCTTCCAGCAGATGGGTGGCAAACGAGTGGCGGAAGGTGTGCGGACTGATTACTTTCTTGATACCCGCTTTCTCTGCCAGTTCCTTGATAAGGTGGAAAACCATGATGCGTGAAATGTTCTTGCCCCATCTGGCCAGGAACACATAGTCTTCGTAGCCCTCTTTGATTTTGCCCCCTATGCGGTCGTCCAACCACCATTTTATCTCATTGATGGCGCGCTGACTAATAGGCACCAGTCTTTGTTTGCTTCCTTTGCCCTCCACCTTGATGAACCCCTCGTCCAAGTACAAATCCGACAGCTTCAGGTTGCAAAGCTCACTCACTCGCAGTCCGCAGCTGTACAGCGTTTCCAGTATGGCTCGGTTACGTTGCCCCTCGTTCTTGCTCATATCCACCATATCTATTATATGGTCAATCTCCTCTACCGTCAGCACTTCGGGCAGTTTAACACCAATCTTGGGCCCCTCCAGCAGTTCGGCTGGATCATCGGCCCGATAATCGGCAATGACCAGAAACTTGAAGAACGATTTTACCCCGCTCAGTATGCGTGCCTGCGAGCGTGGATGGATGCCAATGTCATGCAGGCCTGCCATAAAGGTTTGCAAATCCTCCAACTTTACGTCCAGCGGGTCTATCTCGGCCGTGTCAAGGTAATGCAACAACTTTTCCAGGTCGGTCAGATAGGCGTCATACGTGTTGGGCGACAAGTTTTTCTCTAATCGCAAATACTGGGTGTACTCCTTGATAATTGGCACCCTGCCTTTAATCTTTTCCGGTATTTTAGCCGACTTTTTCATGCTCGTATTCCTGTAAATGAGTCTGGCAACCCCCACATCAAACAAATCAGGCTGCTTATTTGTTTTTGTCTGCGCCTTGCATTATCTTTGCATGCAAAGATATAAAAAATAACACAATGAAGATACAAATTATCAACGGACCTAACATTAATTTGTTGGGAAAACGCGAACCTGGCATCTATGGCAACCAGTCGTTCGACGACTATCTGCAAACCCTTCGCCAGCGCTACCCTGATGTAGAGATTGCTTATTACCAGTCCAACCACGAGGGAGCCCTGGTCGATAAACTGCAAGAGGTAGGCTTTGAGGTCGATGGCATCATCTTCAATGCAGGTGCCTATACCCACACGTCCATCGCTTTGCAAGACGCCATTCGCGCCATCAAGGCTCCGGTCATCGAGGTACATATCAGCAATGTGTTTGCCCGCGAGGAGTATCGCCACAAGTCCATGATTTCCTGCGCCTGCAAGGGTACCATCGTAGGCTTTGGTCTCAATTCCTATCGTTTGGCGTTAGCTTCTTTTCTTGATTGATGGAAGAATATATCTTACATCATATTGATCCTGAAGGTGAATACCTTAATTCCCTTTACCGTGCCACCCACCTGCAATTGCTCTATCCCCACATGGTGTCGGGTCATTTGCAGGGGCGCATCTTGAAGATGCTTACCCAGATGATTCGTCCGCAGCGGGTGTTGGAAATTGGTACGTACAGTGGTTACTCGGCGCTTTGCATGGCAGAGGGATTGCCCACCGACGGCAAGATTTATACGATTGAAATCAACGACGAACAAGAAGAGTTCACGCGCCCTTGGTTCGACAACTCTCCTTATGCGCAGCAGATTGAATTTATAATAGGCGATGCCATGCAGGTGGTACCCCAGTTGGGGATAACGTTCGATATGGCTTTTGTTGACGGCGACAAGCGTCGTTACCTCGATTTCTACGAATTGGTATTGGCTCACTTACGCCCAGGTGGTTATATGTTGGTCGATAATACCCTGTGGGGCGGACATGTGGTGGAAGAGCATGTGCGTACCAGCGATTTACAAACATGGGGCATCAAGCATTTCAACGATTTTGTTGCTGCCGATGCTCGGGTGGAGAAAGTCATCCTTCCCTTGCGCGACGGTCTTACCATCATCCGCAAGAAAGACGCAGAACAATGAAAGCGAGAAAAATCATAATGCTCGTGGCAGGGGTGGTACTCATTGGCGTAGGCATCCTTTGCGCTGTACGCTGGAATGTGTGGTTCGGCAACATCCCTGAGCCTCCTTACACCACGTCCCTGACGCCTCAGCGTCTGTTGCTCACCTTCGGAAACGATGGTTCTGACAGTCGCCATGTAAGCTGGAGCTGCGGCGAAACGCTGCAACCTTCGTTCCTCGAACTGCTCACCGATAGTACTACCACCCGCATTGATGCTGAAGGCGAAGTGTTTGCCTCACGTGCCGGCAAGGCAGCCTATTATGTAGCCCGTCTGCACCACCTGCAGCCCGGCAAGTCATACGCCTACAGGGTGTGTACCAACGGTCAATACTCCAACTGGCACTCCTTCAGTCTTAGCAGTCAGCATCGCACTTCGTTCCTCTATGTAGGCGATGTGCAAGATACCATTGCCGGTATTGCCAACCAACTGCTGCGTAGCGCCTTCCGCCATCACCCCGACGCCCAGTTCTTGGTCTGTGGTGGCGACCTTACCGAGCGTCCCATCGATGCCTATTGGCAAGAAACCTTCCGGGGGCTCGACAGCATAGGTCAGTCCATGCCCGTACTCACCGCCACTGGCAATCACGATTACCTCAAGGGATTGATATATAAATTGGAGCGACGTTTCTCACTCGTTCATTCCTATTTCCTCGATAGCATGGTGGGCGAGAACCAGGTATATACCTTGCGCTTAGGCGATGTACAGCTTTTCGTACTCGACAGCAATCGTGAGTTTTTCTACCTTTACACCCAGCGCACATGGCTCCAGCAGCAGCTGGCCTCCAGTACAGCCCAGTGGAAGATAGTGGTGTTGCACCATCCACTCTATTCAATCCGAGGCAAGAACAACAACCTCATCCAGCGCTGGATGTTCGACGACCTAATTCGTGAATATGGCGTTGCCTTGGTACTGCAAGCGCACGAGCATGCCTATGCCCGCATGACGGTCCACGACGATAACAACCATACTGTTACTCCTGTATATACTGTCAGTCATCTTTCCCCCAAGAACTATCGCATTGAATTTAGCGATATGTTCGATAAATTTGGCTCCGGTAGCAGGTACTACCAGCAGATACAAGCTGATAACGACCAACTTACCCTCACGGCTTACGATGCTGTGACCCACGCCCTTTACGATTCCTTGGTGATAACCCGACAAGGACAAGTCCTCGATTACGGATCATCCATTCCCGAGGTCATCGAGTTTACACCCGTACCGGGCAATAAAAAGGATGCTCAGTTTGCGGAAAGAATAAAACGATATAAATTAAGAATGAAGAACTAAGAATTTTTTTAATTCTTCATTCTACATTCTTCATTAAAAAAGATGGTTCGTATCAATAAGACAACAATATCAAGCGTGGTAGCATTTATTTGCAACCTCGTACTGGTATATCTCATCTATGCCCTGTGCCGCTTGGTTTTCTTCTTTGAAAACTATAGCACCTTTGCCGAGGGCCTCGAAGCCTTGTCGTTCACCCAAGTGTGCAAAGGTGGCTGGATGTTCGATACTGCCGCCATTATGTACACCAACGCACTTTACGCCGTACTCATGCTCTTGCCTTGTCATTTCAAGGAGCGCGATGGTTGGCAAACGCTGGCCAAATGGGTATTTGTGGTGTTCAATGCAGTGGCAGTGGTGGTCAACTTGGCCGATGCTGTCTATTTCCAATACACAGGTCGCCGCACCACCGTATCCGTCTTTCAGGAGTTCAGTCACGAAAATAACATAGGGAGTGTGTTTGGCGTTGAGCTGATCCACCATTGGTACCTCTTGCTCATAGGTCTTGCCCTCATAGCCTGTCTGTACTTCCTGTACCTCCAGCCTATCGGTCAGTTCAAACTGTTCACTACCAAGCAATACGTGAAATATTACCTCACCCACTTGGTTTGCTTTGTAGCCTTCATCCCCCTGGCCATCTTCGGCATCCGTGGAGGCGCCTCTACAGCGGTGCGGCCCATCACCATCAGCAATGCCAATCAGTATGTCAACCGTCCTACCGAGGCAGCCCTGGTGCTCAACACCCCTTTTTCGCTCATCCGTACCATCGGCAAGAACGTGTTCAAGGACCCACAATATTTCTCCCGCGAGGAATTGTCCACCATTTACGAGCCCATCATTACGCCGCCCGATACGGTGGTCATGCAGCCCAAGAATGTGGTAGTACTCATCCTCGAAAGCTTCGGACGAGAATACATGGCTGCCTATAACGACATCTGGGGCGATGCCAACTACAAGGGTTATGCCCCTTTCATGGATTCGCTGTTGCAGCGGTCACTCACCTTCGACTATACTTTTGCCAATGGTCGCAAGAGTATCGACGGCATGCCCTCCATTTTGTCCAGTATTCCCCATTTCATCGAACCTTTCTTCCTAACCCCCGCTTCTGTCAATGAAGTAAGCGGATTGGCCGGTGAATTGGGCAAAAAAGGCTATTATTCGGCTTTCTTCCATGGTGCCGAGAATGGGTCTATGGGTTTTGAGGCTTTTGCCAAGACTACCAAATACAATGCTTATTTTGGACGGACGGAATACAACCAGGACAAGCGTTTTAAGGGGGATGCCGACTTCGATGGTACTTGGGCCATCTGGGACGAAGAGTTCCTGCAGTTCTTTGCCTTGCAGATGACCGACATGCCGCAGCCGTTTGTCACCTCGGTCTTTACCGCCAGTTCACACCATCCTTTTGTGGTGCCTGAGCGTTACCGCGATGTCTATCCTGATGAGCCGGGTGATGATAATGTGTTGCACAAGTGCATCCGTTATGTCGATAACGCCTTGCGTCTGTTCTTCGAGACTGCCCAGCAGCAACCTTGGTATAACAATACTTTGTTTGTCATTACATCAGACCATACCAATTTGAGTTCGCGCCCTGAGTACCAAACCGACTTGGGTGTATATGGCGCCCCCATCATCTTCTTCGACCCCTCAGGCCAGTTGCCGGTAGGCCGTAGGCATTGCATTGCCCAGCAGATTGATATCATGCCTACTGTGTTGGGCTACTTAGGTTACGACCAGCCTTATGTGGCATTTGGCTCCGACCTGTTGCATACTGCCGATGCCGATTCTTGGGCGGTAAATAATAACAATGGGATGTATCAGTATGTCAAGGGCGATTATGTCATGCAGTTTACCGACGAAGGTCAGGTCAAGGCTATTTACAACTATCGCACCGACTGGTTCATGCATCATAACCTGAAGGGGCAGTTGGGGGAGGTGGAGACTACCATGGAGCGCACACTCAAAGCCATCATCCAGCAATATATGCTGCGCATGACGGAAGACCGACTGGTGTTCGGTCGTGAGCAACCCTGAACTGGGTCAGCTTATGGCTCGTCTTGTTGTTCTTTTAAGTCCTGCTGCTCTTCTAAGGCAGGCACGTCATCAATATCTATCAGTTGTGAGGGCAGGGGATTCTTATCGCTTTGCTTCGCTCCTAATTTCTCCAGTTTCACGCAAGTTTGCAAGATGCTCTGTCCGTTGGGCAACAGTTTCTTTTCCCCTTCCTCATAGGCCGATTTAGCCGCTTCAATCGCTTTCCCTATCGCCTGGTAACGCTTCATAAACTGTCCCACTCGGTCCATCATCTCATTCGCCAGCTTATACACCTCTTCGTGGTTTTGTATCTGTGTAATCTGCGTCCATGTCAAGGCAATGATGCGCACGGCGGCATATAACGTCTGCTCATCGGCAATATATACATTCTTTTCCATCGCCTTTCGCCACAAGTCAGGTTGCGCATTCAGGGCCGTCCACAACGCACCTGTATGAGGTACAAACATAATCACATAGTCCATCTTCACCTTTGGCTTCTGAATGTATTTCGAGTAGTCCTTGACAGACAGTTCCCTCACATGCTTGTTAATACTGTCCACATGCGCTTTCAGCAGTTTTTCCCGTTCAGTCTCGTCCTCAGCGTTCACATAGTCAATGAATGCTGTGAGCGACACCTTGGCATCAATAATCACCTCACGTCGTTGGTCCAAGTGCAAAATCACGTCAGGGCGCATCATGGTCCCCTCGTCCGATTTGCTGATTTGCCCATCCGCATCCCTGATGTAAGGCTGCACGTCATAATGTACCCCCTCGGTCAGCCCCTGTTTTTCCAGCAGTTCGTTCAATACCGTTTCACCCCAGTCGCCCTGCACCTTCGAACCATGCTTGAAAACCCGCGTCAGTTCGTCGGCACTCTTCCTGGCAGCCTCGCTCTGTCGCATCATGTTCTCTATATTGGCCTTCAGGTCACTGCTCAG
>JAIKZS010000168.1 GCA_024682035.1 Bacteroidaceae bacterium | reverse complement strand
TTTTCGTCCTCTACGAAGAAATCCTTCATGCCGTTGGCATGAAACTGACGGAAGATGTTCTCATTGTTGATCATACCCGAAGCGCCCAACGCCTCACGGTCTTTTACATGCATCAAACAGAACCGATCGGGGTACTGTTGTAAGTATTGCACGGGATCGTTACCACCCAAAATAGCAGCAAAACCATCCAATTCAAACTTCACTAAGCCAGGGTCAGTCTGTTCCAAAAGCAGGTCAAATATCTGCCGAGCCCCTTGTTCATACCTGCCCGTCAGTGAATACATCGCTTCCTGACCGCCCGGCATGACACGCATGGCTACATTCACCTCGTTATGGAAAGTGAACAACATACCGGCATCTTGTGCTATGCGACCAGCCTCGTTGCAAATGTCGCATACCAGTTGCACATCCTCGACATTCCGACAAGTAGGGATGCCCGCTTGTACCAAATAGGTGATACCCATCAAAGCATGGCGTTCCACCGTCTCTTTCCAGAAATCCAAAACTTCTTGCCGATTATCAGGAGTATAGACCTGCTGAGGGGTACGCACATGTGAGCTGGTAATATCCAGACCGGCATCTTGCGCCATCTTCCGATAATCTATCAACGAAATAGGATCATGAAATAGGGCAATGTTCCCGTTATTATAACCTGCTAGTTCTAAGGTATCATAGCCCATCTCCTTCAGGCGCTTGAAACCTCCGGGGATATCCTTAGCCAATTCAACACAAACGCCAAAAACCTGCAAGCCAAAATGTTTGTGCTTCATGGCAGGCGCTGCTTGTGCCCCACCCTTACAACTCATATGGATCATCGCTCCAAGTCCAAGCAACGATGTACCTTTAATAAATGACCTTCTGTCCATGGTTGTTCAATAATTATGCTGTGCTACATTGCACACTAACAGATGCAAATATAATAATAAATATAGATTCCTTGCAAAAGAGATGAAAGATTAGCAAAGAAATGTCTGGTATAAGGACACCACCTCAGACAAGACACCAATGGTTTACCATAATCTGTGGGTTAGTCAATGACTTCAAGGTAGAAACTGAATGGACGGAAACCATCGTTACAACTAATCATGGCACTCAGGGGATTCTTCATCCAACCATCGAAGAAGTTGCCTTCACCCTTGGCCAGTGACGCCACAAAGGGTTGCATAGACTCCCATGCCGATAGACACATGCCCTCAGGACAAGCTCCTTCAATCGATATCCACTGCTGGCCCTCCTGGACATCGCAAGCGTGCAAGATCGGGTTCTCAAATTTCGCCATCAGATCTGTATAGATGGTTTGGCGCATAGCTGTAATCCGTACTTTATTCATAAAAACCTTTCATATTTTCATCAATGCACAAAAATAGGCAAAACGAATGAAATTAAGCGTCCCTAACCGCTATTATTTAGGAGGATGCATGAAGATTTTCGTAACTATTTTCTATTTTTGCACTATCAAACAATTTGATTTGGTGCTATGAATACAGAGAAAATGAACATATTCGGACTTCTGAAAAACCTATGGCCTTTTGTGAAGCCCTACCGACTCTTGATTTTTGCTACGGTAACACTGACCTTTATAGGTTCATTAATGGCACAGGTGAATGCCGTGGTGTTAGACAAAACGGTAGATGCCATCAACGCGTTGATCCAAAATGCGTCATTTGAATGGAGTAAAGCAGCTGAAATATTGATTATCATTAGTATGGTGCTACTGGGTAAGGAGGTACTATCGGCATTCATTACTTTCTTCCAACGCTACTTCGGGCAAAAATTGCGCATCTACGTAAGTCGTGACCTCTCGCTAAAAGTGATTGACAAGATCCTTACTTTTCGCATGGCTTTCTTTTCTGCCGAGGACAATGACACGGGTAAATTGCAATCGCGCATCGACCGTGGGGTGATGAGTTTAAGTAACACGGTAAACAATTTCTTTATCGACATTTTACCCCTGTTTACCAGTGCCGTACTGGCTTTGGGTCTGATGTTTGCTGCTAACTTCTATGTGGGCTTGGTAGCCTTGTGCATCGTACCTGTCTATTTCTATATCACCTACCGGCAGGCCAAGCGCATGAAGGGTGGTCGAAGAAGCATCTTCAGCAGTCACCAAGCTGTGAGCCAAGGTATACTAAATATCATTGAGAGCATTAATGTAATTAAGTCGTTCAACCGGGAGCAGATTGAAGCTGACAAGC
>JAIKZS010000167.1 GCA_024682035.1 Bacteroidaceae bacterium | reverse complement strand
GCTTTCGACAAGGCTGGCATAAAGCACGAGTATTCTTCAATGCCGGGTGGACATACATGGCATGTATGGCGTCATAATCTGCGTGATTTTGCTCCGCTATTGTTCAAATAAAATAAAATCAGGGAGTAGGGTGTTGCAGCTGTTACACCCTACTACATCCCTGTAACCTACCCCCTCCTACTCCCTACCTACAACTCTTCATCTATACCTCTAACGGATGACATCCCCTTAAACTAATGATTATCATGAGAACAAACCTTACATCACAGATTACACTGAACCATGTAAATGCCTGCTATTACAAGCCGAAAAACGCTTTTCTGCAGGCTCAGCTGACCAGATTGGAAAAGGTGCCTACTTACATTTATGACAATGCTGAAGTGGCATCTAAGCAGATAGCACATGAGATAGCGGAAACTATCAAACAAAAGGAAGCTGCGTACAAACCTTGCGTTATGGTGCTGACGGGTGGGGCTACCCCAAGGCAATTATATGCAGAGCTGGTACGCCTGCATCGTGAGGAAGGATTGAGCTTTCGCAATGTCATCATATTCAACTTGTATGAATTCTACCCTTTGACAGAAGACACTGTGTTCAGCAACTTGAAGGCCTTGAAAGACATGCTGCTGGATCATATAGACATCGAGCCTACCCGTGTGTTCTCACCCTCTGGCACGCTTAACCAGGACGACATCTTTAGTTTCTGCGAGGAATATGAGCACAAGATTGTGGAGGCAGGAGGCATTGACATCTGTCTGTTGGGCATTGGCCGTTTGGGTAACATTGCCTTCAACGAACCCGGCTCACGCATCACCTCTACTACCCGACTGATTTTGCTGGATGCCGACTCGCGTGCTGAAGCTGCCAGGTCGTTCAACAACAATCCGCCACTGAGCTCTATTACGATGGGTATTCAAACCATCTTGTCGGCCAACAAGATTTACCTGATGGCTTGGGGGGAAGACAAGGCCAGGATGGTGAAGGCTTGCGTGGAAGGCACGATAACCGACAATATTCCAGCTTCGTTCTTACAGATGCACAACAATGTGGAGGTGGTGGTGGACCTCTCGGCTGCTACTTTCCTGACACGCATTCATCACCCTTGGCTGGTGACCTCGTGCGAGTGGAACGACAAACTGATTCGCAGTGCCATTGTATGGTTGTGTCAGCAAACGCAGAAGCCTATCCTGAAACTGACGAACAAGGACTACAACGAGAATGGTTTGAGTGAGTTGTTGGCGATTTATGGCTCGGCCTACAATGTGAACATTAAGATTTTCAATGACCTGCAGCACACCATCACGGGATGGCCAGGGGGCAAGCCCAATGCTGACGATACCTATCGACCTGAGCGTGCTTTGCCTTACCCCAAACGGGTACTGGTGTTCTCGCCTCACCCCGACGATGATGTGATTTCCATGGGTGGTACCATCAGAAGACTGGTTCAGCAGGGGCATGAGGTGCATGTGGCTTACCAGACCAGTGGCAACATTGCGGTGGGCGACGAGGAGGTGATTCGTTTCTTGCACTTCATCAATGGATTCAACCAGTTGTTCAATGCCGACCAGGATGAGGTGATCAAGGAAAAATATAACGAGATAAAGGCTTTCTTGCAAGCGAAGAAGGATGGTGATTTGGACACGAAGGACATATTGACCATTAAAGGACTGATACGCCGTGGGGAGGCACGCACAGCCAGCACCTACAACAACATTCCGCTATCGAGGGTGCATTTCCTGGACCTGCCTTTCTATGAAACGGGCAAGATTCAGAAGAACCCACTGGGAGAAGAGGATGTGAGAATTGTACAAAAGCTGTTGCAAGAGATACAGCCACATCAGATATTCGTGGCAGGCGATTTGGCCGACCCACATGGCACCCATCGTGTATGCACCAATGCTGTGCTGGCTGCCATTGATTTGGAGAAGGAGGCCAAGGCAGCATGGCTGGACGATTGCCGTATTTGGATGTATCGTGGTGCTTGGGCTGAATGGGAGATTGAGGACATTGAAATGGCAGTACCTATCAGTCCGGAGGAGCTTCGCGCGAAGCGCAACTCCATCCTGCGCCATCAGAGTCAGATGGAGTCGGCTCCGTTCCTTGGCAACGACGAACGCTTGTTCTGGCAACGCAGTGAAGACCGCAACCGTAATACGGCTGGCATCTATGACAAGCTAGGACTTGCTTGCTATGAGGCGATGGAGGCGTTTGTAGAGTATTTGCCTTTATAATTATATTAACTTTTCAGAGCTAAACGTAACATGAAAAGAAACCTTTTATTATTGACATTTTGCCTTTTAATTGGCAGCCTGTATGCCCAGGAGATGGCTAACACCCGCAGGGCTCGAATCATCTCACCAGAAGTGACTAAAGATAGCATTACCTTCCGCTTTCGTGCTGAGTATGCCACTACGGTTAGTCTTACAGGCTCTTGGCAAAATAGAGGCGAATCAGCCATCGCCATGAAGCGAGACAACAACCTAGTATGGAGTGTTACCATCCCTACCCTCCAGCCAGATTTATATTACTATACCTTCAATGTGGATGGCACCACCGTTTGTGACCCTGCCAACACATCTATTGATCGTGATGGTACCAGCTATCGTAGCATCTTCCTCGTTGATGGTGACCACTCTCGCCATTACAAAGATGCTTCTGTAAGGGGCAATGTATCTGCCGTATGGTATGATTCTCCTACCATTGGGGCAAAACGTAAAATGATGGTTTATACTCCTGCCGGATATGATGACAACAAAAAAACGAAATATCCCGTTCTGTACCTTCTGCATGGTGGTGGAGGAGACGAAGAAGCATGGCTTTCATTGGGACGTGCAGCTCAGATCCTTGACAATCTCATTGATGAGGGAAAAGCCGTACCTATGCTGATCGTGATGCCTAATGGTAATTCTAACCAAATTCAGTCCCACATCAACGACATTCCCGGGCAAGAGACTACCACTTTAGCACAAAATAACATACAATCTGACCTATATGTTACAAGTCTGATAAAGGATATCATCCCTTACATCGATAGCCACTATCGCACCATAGCCAAGAAAGAGGGACGAGCTATTTCCGGTCTGTCCATGGGTGGAGGCCATACACTCAGAACCAACTATCTTTTCCCAGGCAATTTCAACTACATCTGTCCGCAGAGCACCGGTGCTCATCCCCATAACCAGAAAACCACAGCTTATGCTTTTGATGAGGATACCCTCTATAAGTATTTAGAAGGCATCAAGAAAGCAGGATATAAACTGTTTTGGTTGGGTTGCGGTGATGCAGATCCATGGTTTGCAGAAGCACAGGAACTCGACAGGCTCCTCACGCAACATGGCATGCCCCACACATTCTATGTAACGGGGGGCGGTCACGAATGGAAGAACTGGCGTCACTACCTTGACACTTTTGCCCCACTATTATTTAAATAGTATCGGGAAAACTTAATACACCTTTTCATATCCTACCCTTTACCATCGACTGTTAAGGGGTAGGATATTTTATGCTGTTTAGAAAAAGTACAGATTCGTGTTTAAAAAGAGTACAAATCTATCTAAAAAATGGAAGTAATTTTGCTGCAGAAATTAAAAACGAATGCATTATGAAAAAGTTATTGTTCTGTTTAGCAATGTTGGGCTTCTCACTTGGCTTGAAAGCTCAGAGGGATGTGGTGACAAGAGAAACCCGAATTTATTCCATCATTGGCAAGGACACCTTGCGTGTGGATGCCTACATTAATCCAAAGGCTGAAGTGAAACCCGAGGGACGTCCTGTACTTATGTATATTCATGGAGGTGGTTGGACA
>JAIKZS010000158.1 GCA_024682035.1 Bacteroidaceae bacterium | reverse complement strand
AGCATTGACCAAAGCTACATCCTTGTTGTTCCAACCTCCATAACCTATGTAGTTGGTAAGCAACCAACGGCTATCAGGGCTCCATTGATACCACTGGTCACCATCGCTATAACTATATTCATATTTGCCATCCATAGCGGTAACCACCTGCTTGGTAGCCAAGTCGATGACACGCAGTGTGGTGCGATTTTCCAAGAAAGCAACTTTCTTTCCATCTGGGCTATAGAACGGTTGAAAAGAAGTCACTTTAGTATTGGTCAAACGTTCTTCACGAATGTCGGTAGCATAAGTGAAAAGTTTATCATCTTCCTTACCCAACTTCGACTGGTAGATCTGCCAGTAGCCACCACGTTCAGCTGCATAAACAATGGCACGACCATCGGGTGCAAAATCAATACTGCGTTCTTGTTCGGGAGTATCGGTTATTCGCTTAGTGGTTTTATATTCTGTAGAAGTAACATACACATCGCCATGCATCACAAAAGCTACTTCCTTGCCGTTAGGAGAAAGTGCAATTTCTGTAGCACCATTCTGTTGAACCTGACGAATCAAATCTTTATCATTTCTATCGGCCACCACAGTAACATTTACCTTCTGTGGCTGAGTACCTTCTTTCAAAGTATAGAGTTCACCATTGTAGCCAAAACACAAAGTACCATTATTAGCAGCAGTTAAAAAACGCACTGGATGGTCTTTCATAGTGGTAAGCTGTACATCGGTAGTTGATTCGATGTTACGCTTGAATACATTGAAAGTACCCTTCTGCTCACTTAGATAATAGAAAGACTTGCCATCAGCAGCCCATACAGGGTTGCGGTCCTCACCGTAGTAAGATGTTAGCTGCTTGTATTCATAAGCCTGTCCTTTGGGAGTGGCCATCCAGACATCGCGAGTAACAGATGACTCGTGGTGTTTGCGCCACTGGTCTTCCATACCTTTCCTATCATGGTAAAGTAATACACCATTCTTTCCCACATTCACATCTTCCAAAGTAACAGAAGAGAACAAATGAGGTCGTCCACCCTCAGTGCTCACGGTATAAACCTGCTGATAACGCTGAGGAAAAATGACCGACTGAGCATCGGGCATGAGATTAGCTTGGAACAAGATAGTCTTGCTATCAAGGAAAGCCATTGGTATTTCTGCCCCAGAATGAGTAGTAAGGCGTTTGGGCGTACCACCCTCACGATTAATCAGGTAAATATCATATCCACCTTCTCTGCTAGAGGCGAAAGCAATCTGTTTGCTATCGGGGCTCCACACGGGATAGGAATCTTGTGCGGCATTGGTGGTGAGTTGAGTAGCTTTGCCACCACTTACTGGAACAGTAAAGATATCACCTTTGTAAGAAAAGGCGATTACAGAGCCATCAGGAGAAATAGCATTATGACGCATCCACAAAGGATTCTCCTGGGCTGTAGCACTCACGGCTGCCGTGAGCGCCAATGCTGATAGGATTGATTTTATTTTCATGATAATAAACAATTTGCTTTTAATATTTATCCTAAATCCAATTCTTTCGGTCCTTCTCGTAGAATCTCGGCTTCACCGGTAGTACAGTTGATAATAGCAGAGCCCAAGGTATTGCCAAAGCCTCCATCAATCACAATATCTACCTGATTGCCCAGGCGCTCGTCCATCAGCTCGGGATTTATTAAATAGTCCACTTCATCCTCGCCGAAAGGCACAGAAGACACCATCAGAGGCGCATTAAGCACTGCGCATATTTCACGCACTATGGTATTGTCAGGCATGCGGAAACCCACCTCCTTACGATTACGGAAAATACGTGGCAACCTGCTTGTGGCATTCAGTATGAAAGTAAAAGGACCTGGCAGATTGCGCTTCATCAACTTAAACGAATTATTGTCAACCTTGGCATATTCGCTGATAGTACTCATATCATAACAGATTACCGAGAGGTGATTTTTGCGAGGGTCAATATCTTTCAACCGGCACACCTGTTCTACAGCACGCTCTTTCAAGGCATTGCATGCCAAAGCGTACTTTGTATCGGTAGGCATAATAATAATGCCACCATCGTTGAGTACATCGACTACCTGCTGAATATCAGCAGGATTGTTGTTCTTTTCATAGAGTTTCAGTATCATAAAAACTTATTTTTCTTACAGACAAACTCTGTCTCTTTATTTATTTTTCATCATTTTCTCAATCTTCTTTATTTTCTTCCACCCTTCCTTATATGTGGGGCAAAGGGTAACAGCCTTATCGTAGTTACGCAAAGCTGCTTCTGGCATGTTGTGCTTCAAACACTCGTCACCCATCTGCACATATTCTCGTGCATATTTCATCAAAGCCTTTTCTTTATCTTGTGCCTCTTGACGTAGTTGCAGCACCTCACTTCTCAACGAATTAATAACCGACAACTTACGACGAAGTAAACGTTGCACCAAAGGTTTCTCAATGTCATAACGTGCATGTATTGCTTTGAAGAAAGAATCGAGAAATTGTTGGAAGTCGCCTTTGTCAAACGCTTTGGCAGCCGTTGCATACTCAATGTCAGCTCGAGCTTCTTTCAAAGCCTTGTCAACTGCTTGCTGATTGTTGAAACGCTTAGCAAACTGCGTTATCTCAGCTCTTACAAAAATATCATTCCGACTCAAAGGATTGGTAAGTTGGATACCTTCCAGCGAAGTGCACCGGCTCAAGGCCACATAAGCTTGGCCTCCAGCGAATACTCCTCCTGTAAAGTCAATGACTACCCTACTGAAAGTTAGACCCTGACTTTTGTGTACAGTAATGGCCCATGCTAAACGAATGGGAAATTGGGTAAAAGTGCCCAACTCTTCTTCTTCGATTTCTTTCTTCTCTTCGTTGTACTTATAGCGTATGTTACGCCACGATTCGGGTTTCACATCCACCTCGTCTCCAGTGTCAGTAAGAATGTATATGATTTCTTCGTCAGCATCAAAGCCCATAACGGTACCTATGGTGCCATTTACCCAACGCTTCTCGAAATCATTCTTGACAAAGATAATTTGTGCTCCAGGCTTCAGCACCAACTCAAAAGAAGTGGGTAAGCTATTTTCGGGAAAATCGCCATTTATGGTTCCTATAAAGTTCATAGGGTCGCCAGGCAATTCATTAAGTTTCTTTTCGTTTATAAAGTCCACTTGGTCACGGCGAGTGGCAAGAGTTATATACAGTTCACTTTCATCTTTGGCTACCGATTTGCCAAAGCGTGTGTTAAGCAACTGCAGGTCACGACCTGTAGCTGTATTGTTGCGTATATGGTCGAGCACCCCTACAAACACGGGGTCACTCTGTCTATAGACGTGGGTCAATTCTACTGCCACCAGCTCTATCTGGCTGAACACATGGGCAGAAAAGAAGTAGGGATTGGGGTAAAATCGATTGAGGATTTCACGCTCATCGGCTTTTACAACCGGTTCCAACTGAAAGGCATCGCCTACCAGCAATAATTGCTTGCCACCGAAAGGCTCGCGCAGATTATGGGAATAAACTCGCAAAATGCGATCAACAGCATCAATGATATCAGCACGTACCATTGATATCTCGTCGATGATAATGAGTTCCAACTCCTCGAGCAATTTGCGATGCGGTTTACTGTATTTAAAAAATTCATGGATGCGACCATGCTGTAATGATAAATTAGGATCGTCTGGCAGTAATGGATAAAAGGGAAGTTTAAAGAAGCTGTGCAAAGTTGAACCTTCAGCATTAATGGCAGCTATACCCGTGGGTGCCAGTACCACATATTTTTTTTTCGTTTCTTGGCATACTTGTTTTAGGAAGGTGCTCTTTCCTGTACCAGCCTTTCCTGTGAGGAAGACTGATTGGTGGGTGTATTTCACCAAATTCATGGCATTGGTCCACTGAACATTTTCTGTTCGCCTCTCATTCCCACTGGAATGCATTATATCATTATTATGTAGATTATGATTCTGCATATCAATGATTAATCTATTATGCCATAATGGCGAAGCGCTTTGGCTATACCATCGTTATCAACACTATCAGTTATATAATCAGAAACAGCCTTTACACTATCAAGCGCATTGCCCATAGCTACACCAATATGAGCATGACGCAACATGGAGATGTCATTGCCACCATCACCGAACGACATAGTTTCATCAATACTAATGCCAAAATAACGGATAATTTCATCAATGCCTTGCTGCTTGGTGCAGCCTTTTGAGGTGATATCGACAAAAGCAGGATGCCAACGCCCCATTTCACAATCAGGAACCAAAGGTTGTAATTCGTCTTCCTGATTTTCAGTAATGAAAGTTGTGAGCTGGAAAATTTCGCGCTTTGAAGCTATTACTTCCCTCACCGTACTCTCTTCAACTTGTACATCCACCTCCAGTTTATGGTAAAACAGTTCTTCAAAAATTTCTGCAGAATCGCAGATACAAATATCATGCTCCCCTACTACCAGATTAGGGATCTGCCTTTCATTAGCATATCGTGTAATTATCTCCACACTGTGGGGAGATATAGGTTGTTTACTAATGACTGTATCACCTGCAAAGCAATAAGCACCATTCATAGTGATATAGCCATCAATCAAATTTTGCTCCTCAAGAGCCTTAAGATTAGTAATCAGTACTTTTGGACGTCCTGTAGAAATAAAAATCTGCACACCACGGGCTTTCGCCTCCGCAATGGCAGACACGGTAGAAACGGGTATCTGGTGAGTTTTAAAGCTCACCAGTGTCCCGTCTATATCGAAGAACAGCGCTCGAATCATAAGAGGTTGCCCGCCTCAATGTCTTTAAAGTAACGATAAGTACCCACTTTCAGTTCTTCGCAAGCTGCATCATCACAAACGATGATACCTTTTGGATGCATCTGCAATGCACTTACTGTCCACATGTGAGTAACAGCACCTTCTACTGCATGACGCAAAGCGCGTGCCTTGTTGTGACCATTCACGATAATCATTACCTCCTTGGCATCCATCACCGTACCCACACCTACAGTAAGAGCTGTCTTAGGTACCTTGTTCACATCATTTTCAAAGAAACGTGAGTTAGCAATAATAGTATCAGTAGTCAAAGTCTTCTGGCGAGTGCGAGAGGTAAGAGATGAACCTGGTTCGTTGAAAGCAATGTGTCCATCTGGACCAATGCCACCCATGAAAAGGTCAACACCACCATAGGCCTTGATTTTAGCTTCAAAACGAGCACATTCAGCCTCCAAGTCAGGAGCGTTTCCATTCAGAATATTGGTATTCTCAGCCTTGATGTTAATGTGGCTGAAGAAATTGTTCCACATGAAGCTATAGTAGCTTTCGGGGTGTTCTTTTGGCAGGTTTACATACTCATCCATGTTAAAAGTCACTACATTTTCAAATGACACTTTACCCTGCTTGTTCAGTTCAATTAATTCGTGGTACATGCCCAGAGGTGAAGAGCCTGTAGGACAACCTAAAACGAAAGGCTTCTCTGCTGTTGGTTTAGCAGCATTGATCTTTGAAGCCACATAGTTGGCAGCCCATTTGGATACCAACTGATAGTCCGGTTCAATAATTACTCTCATTTTTTTTTAATTTAAATCAATGAATATTTTATTTTGGTTATCGTTTAATTTAATAAACTGAGTTTGTTTTCATTCATTAATAGCTTTTACCATAGCATCGGCTAAAGCCTCGCATTGTGCCTCTACTGTTGCCAACATACCTTGCTTCATCTCTACAGGTTCACCTACAAGTGTAAAGTGACTCTGCTCGGCAAACTCACCCAGCAGTTTAACAGCCTTTCCTGCCCAGCTAAAAGAGCCAAACCAACCCAAACAACGTCCCTTAATATCGCGCATCTGTATCTTGCTTAATATGGCTTCAATCTCAGGGTAAAGCTGAGTATTATAAGTAGGGCTACCAATTATCAAACCGTTATAACGGAAGATATCGGCCAAAATATATGAGGGATGGCTTTTGCTTACATTGTGCATCACCACATTCTTTACGCCACGAGACGTTAATTCATGAGCTATCAATTCTGCCATCTGCTCGGTATGTCCATACATGCTGCCATACACAATTACCACACCCTTGTCAGCATCGTAACGGCTCAAACGGTCATAAATACCAACAACCTTATTAATATTTTCCGTCCATACTGGACCATGGGTTGAACAAATCATCTGTATTGGCAAGGCAGCCAACTTCTGTAATGCCTTCTGCACAGGAGACCCATATTTCCCTACAATGTTTGCATAGTAGCGAACCATCTCATCCCAATATTTATCCAGATTAATCTGCGTATCAAGAGGCCCCCCATCAACGGTTCCGTAAGTTCCAAAGGCATCGGCAGAGAAGAGCACCTGCTCGGTAGCATCATAAGTCACCATCACTTCAGGCCAGTGCACCATAGGAGCCATATAAAACGACAGCTTATGATGACCTAAATCGAGACTATCCCCTTCTTTAACCACCAGGCGCTGACTCTCAACACCATAATAGCCATCAATCATGCCAAAAGTCTTAACATTGCCCACCAAAGTTACATTGGGATAATATTGCTTAATCAAGGCAATAGAACTTGAGTGATCGGGCTCCATGTGATTCACAATCAGGTAATCAATAGGCTTTTCACCTAAGATGTTTTTTATCTTTTGCAAAAAGATATCAAAGAAGCCAATCTCTACGGTATCAACTAAAGCTACCTTCTCATCGTTAATAAGATATGAATTATATGATACTCCATTAGGAATGGGCCACATGCCCTCAAACAAATGGGTATTGCGATCATTAACACCCACATAATGAATCCTGCCTTTCAGCAAAGAGATTTCTTTCATAAATTCGCCATTTTTAGTTTACAAACCACAAAAGTATGAAAAAAAATAATTTTCTTTGCCTTTTTGATATGATTTTTTCACAATCTTTCCTCCATTCCAACACTCAATACTAGGAATACATACTACAACGTAGTTAACTATGGTTAGTGGAGATTATAGCTGTGCATATCTTTGCCAAGCCAAATCAGCATAAACATAACGTTGGACATCTTTAGTTGGGAATAGGGATAGATGAAAGTATCTTTTATCAGACCATTGTCGAAGCTGTTCTAGGTCACCGCCACCAGAGACTAGCGAAATAGCTCCTCTATTATAGGCTGTAGCCACCAACTTAACTTGTTCTTCTAAAGGTAATTCCGATAAGCCTTGATAATCCAAGTAAGTAAGTTTAATAAACATCGCTACATATACGCATTGCCAAATCTCATCTTCCAAACGGCTAAGGCGTACCCTACGAGCCATACGGTTATCATCGGTATCAAAAAAGGCATCATATTGAGAAGGGAAGGAACTATTCATCCATCGTTTTTCAAGCCGTTCCACAAATGAAGGCTTCATCTGGAAGCGCCCAATGCTAAAATCAAAACCTTGTATGCCTATTGACACGTATGTGCCTTTCACAGCAAAGGTCTCTAATTGGTTTTGCCATATTGAATAGCGCAACATTTCAGGGAAAACAATTGCCTCTGCCAACTTGATAGGCACGTCAAATGCCGTCCATATCTCATCCCATGCTAAGCGACGGTTATCAGCATATACTGTTGCGTCCTGCCATGCTTGAAAGAGTTCTGGCAGTGAGTCTTGCTTTAACTGCAAGACCTCTTGCCTCGAACGAGGTGAAATAAGAATGGTGGCTGTGCCCATAGCGAACACAACCACCATATTTATAATAAATATTACAGCTTTCATTATCAAAGCTTATAGGTACACTTTACCACTTCCATGGTTTCAGTACCAGTGGCTTCATCTTCAGAGATTCTGTAGTCCACCCAAATTATACTATTGCCATCCTTGGTCCAAGCACGCGGTGAAATCTCATTGCCCTCTGGCAACGCAATGTAACCACCTTCTGAATTGAACCGAACCACACGCTTGCCATCTTGTGAAGTCCAGGATGCACTTTCTGGCTTCTGCACCTTCTTAATTTCATCCATGGCAGTCTTGTAATCTACAGATTTCCAACTACCGTTGTCCCATTCGTAGAAATCCTCACCGACAGACCTATAGATTCCCCTGCCCCTTAATGCCTCGTCCACGCTGGTAGCAACTTGTGACTCAGGATACATAAATCCTTCACTATTAGGCAACTTAATGGTCTGTGTCACTTCTTCATTATACATAGGAGGATAGGTACTGGGGAACTCGGCATAGGCATCGCTCAACACATCTCCAGCACGAATTACCAAGTTCAAAGGTACTCGCCACAAGGCGCACTCTGGAATCAGCTCATCTTTGATAGCTTGACGCTGCAAACTAATAGCTTCGGGCATTGCTTTCTTCAGTTGATTGATCCGATTTACCAAATCGTCACGCCATACCTTAGCAGCTCGCTGTCGATAAGTCTTTATCATCTCCAATGCCTGTAGATATAAAGGATTATAAGTGCCTGCATTGTCGGTAGCATAAATCTGCTTTTTCAAATCTTCAATCTTCTTGCGCTCGGAAGCAGCGAACGACACGTCGGCATCATCTACCTCTGAGTCTGGCACTAAATTTCTGATTTTATTTACATACTGCATCATCGCCTGTTGTGTCTGCTGCACACTTGCCATTTTGCTGGATAACTGATTAGCGTTATTTATCAGATCATTCAGATTTCCCATACCTCCTCCCATAGGAGATGAACTTCTTTGTGCCTCCATTAGCTCAGCACTCAACTTTTGGCCGAATGCTTGTGCCTCTTTTTCAAACTGAGGATTGTTGGCAGATTGTTGTTTGCCATAAGCAGCTGCACGTTTAGAGAGCGCGTCCATCTGTTTATCAGCAGCAGCAGGATTAGCAGCTGCCATAGCGCTTGCTTTCTTGTATTCAGCTGCAGGGATACCCGTATATTTACGTAACTGGGCATCATACTTGTCGTAAACGGCATCCGTCTTAGATGTCATTTGCTGAATCATGGCATTCTCGTCCATCTTTTCCATCTTATTCATGGAACTCATATCGAAGTCACCCAACACAGATTTTGCCAACTTTTGCGAAATACGTTCACGCTCAGCCTCAGATAGGTTGTCATTTTCCAAGGCGGCAATGTCTGCATCTGTAAGGCCTAAGTCTTTTAATAGCTTATTAGCCTTTGCACGCCACTGTTTAGTATATTCGTCATCGCACGTAGCCTCTTCATTCAGTCCTTCCGCACGCAATACCACTTTCTTTATAGCCCGATAGTAAACTATCTGTGCATCTTCGTCAGGTTCTACCAGCTGTGCAACTGTTGGCACATCAGGCAGTTCTTTCATCAAAGCTTCTGCTGATGATGCCGTGCTAGGCACTACTGCCTCGTCCCAAGTAAGCGTACTCTGGCGCTTAGGTTGCAACTGATCTTTAGCAGAAGCTGCCATCATTCCGCCATCATCATCACTGTCACGCGATGCAGATTGACTATTTGTTTCTGTAACCTCTTCTTCCTCCTCTGCTTCATCATTGGTAGTTTTGGAAGTCATGGCTGCTTTAGCTTTATTGAGGGCTTTCTTCAAAAATCCCTGTGCAACGGCCTGCTGTGCTGGTAACAGCAACAATGCCATCAACATTAAAGTGATTATCTTTTTCATAATTGTATCTTTACTTCTTTATGAATTCAACTCTACGGTTTTTAGCTCGACCTTCATCTGTACTATTGTCAGCTATTGGTTCGTGGCTACCCTTGCCTACAGGGCGAAGGTTGAACGGATCAACACCTTGGCTTTCAAGCGCCTTCACCACTGCTTCTGCACGTTCCTGACTCAATGGATCATTAATCTTATCAGAACCTTGATTATCCGTATGTCCCTGTACTTCAAAACGAGCTGATGGATTTTTTTTCATATAGTCAGCCACTTTTTGTATTTCTTCCATTGATTCAGATTTCAATGTTGCCTTGCCTGTTTCAAATAAGATATTATTGGTAACAAACTTACCTGTTTCAACAATAGCTTTCTCTACAGCAGACATATCTTGTGCATTACGGTCATATAATTCAACGGCCCCCTTTGCCAGCACAACATTACGAACAAAAGATAAGTCTGTATAATCATAAGGTACTTGTATACAGAACCAAGTCGGTTGTTGTACTCTTGGCAGATTAACCACTCGATTGCCATCAATATATGCCTTCAAAGCACGTTTGTTAAAGGACAATGCTACCTTGTGCCAGCCTTGATTTAAATCCATGGAAAATGATGTAGATTTAACATTTTCTTGACTACCATTGTAATATTCATAACTATGCAGAGGGTCTGCACATACACTAAGTGTTAGCGCAAAAGCCTCTTTCCCGAAGTCCAACGGACTTTCATTACGATCATTGGTATTGGCAAGCACCAATGTAATATTATTTAATCCTACATCATCTTTATTTTCCCAATAATAATATTCATATTCAATGGTAAACTCCTCAGGCAAATAAGCACCAGGTTCTTTAATCAAAGGGGTAATAATACCATTATTGGTAATCTCTACAGCTTTTATTCCTCCAATGGTTTTAATTTCAGCATTGCCTTCAATCAAATCCCATTTTGATGGAAATTCACCTACTTTTTCATTTTTGAAATCGTCCTCAAACATGATGATTTCACCACGTTTGAAGTCAGAAACGGTAGCCATAGCAGGATTCTCCTCACCTGTCGCCACATCTGCAGATGCGCCTTTCTTCTCCTTCTTGGTTATAATCTCGTTAGACTCCTCTTCTTCGCCTTCTGATTTATCATCCAACACACCATCCATAACATCGTCAACGGCCTTATCAACCTTTTCCTCTACCTTCTGCTCTACCTTATTTTTTGCTTTTTCTACTACTTTCTTGCCGAGATTTTTCAGAAATCCCTGTGCTTCGACATCAGCAGAATAGTTCAGTGCCAATGCCAATACTGCCATAAACATAAAAAACCTTTTCATAACTGTAATACTTTATATTATCATTGTGATTACAAAACTATATATTATCTAACGCCTATACAACCCCCCAATTGGGGCTTTTTGAGATAAATCAACCCAAAAAATAAAAAATCAGTAGGATAATATTGACAATTATCATTACCTTAGCGCTATGAAAGTAAAAATAATTACATCAATAAATATTCTTATTGTTGCTCTGTTCAGTTTATTGGTAGTGGCACCCGTCACAATGATGGCACAATATGCAGACCATCGTGGACGCCATATTGATTCTATTGAAACTGCATTGGCAAGTCCTACTCCACCTCAAGGTGATGACTTGCTACGTGCATATCGTGACTTAGCTTGGGGCTATTTACAAATAGACGGCAAGAAATCAGAAAAAAGTGCCCGACAACTATTGGCATTGACTTACCCTGCCAAGGCGATGCTACTCCGAGTAGATGCCTTGCGTATATTGGGACTGCAGGCTTATAGCAAGAACGATTATGATACCGCATTGACATATTATAACCAAGCATTGGCAGTGACAGACTCTATGCGTTTAGAACGTCGCTATTCTGAAGATGACATAGATGATAACTTGTCATCACTTTATGGTACCATTGGCAACTTATACAACATACAGGACCAATTGCTACTTGCCATTGAATATTATCAAAAGGCTTTGCCCATCTTCGAGAAACACAATTGGCGAGAGAGCCAAACCATTCTCTACCACAATATTGGCGAAATGTACCTAAGTATGGGTAATAATGAGGAGGCTAAACACAACTACCAACTGGCAATTGAAAAAGGGACGGATACGGGTGACTCGTTAATGATGGCTTTGCCCACCCGAGGATTGATGAAGGTTCATATAGAAGAAAAAAACTATCAGAAAGCTTTGGAATCAGCCAACTTTTGTTACACATATTATTACCCTCATAGAAAGGAGGAGCTTAACGATTATTTACAGGTTTTGGCTGGCATGGCAAGAATCAACCTGATGGAAGGGCATGTTGATTTGCAACAAGCAGAAGCCACAATTCACGAAGCACTGAAATTACTGAAAGAAGATACGAATGCCGAGACCCTATCGGATGTTTACAGTGCTGCTGCTGAGGTTGCAATGGCTAAACATGATTGGCAACAAGCGGCAGATTATACGCTGAAGGCTATTGAAGCTAACCCTAACGAGACATATAATGATATGGGTAATTATGCACTTTTAGCGGAGATATATGCCCACACAGGACAACAAAACAAAGCAGCAGAATACATCCATAAACTACACCAAGGCATGGAACGATTCTCTACCGAGCATTACCAAAGTGGCCTATCACAAATGGAGGTACACTATCAGACTCTACAGAAAGAAGCAGAGATAGCCCAACTCAGGAAAGATAAACGTTGGCTAACGTGGAGTACTGTACTGACCAGTCTTGCCATAGTATTGCTCATAGCACTGCTGTTTATCTATTATCAATGGAATAAGCTACGGCGTCAGCACAGAGAAATATTAGTATCGATGGAGGTTGAGGCCAAAGAAAGAGAACGCATAGGACGAGACTTACACGACCGTATGGGTGCACTGCTAACGGGTATCAAACTAAACTTAGAAGTATTATCCCTAAATAACAAAGATACTATTGCTAAAGAAAATGCTTTGAAACTAACCGACGAAGCAGTGAAGGAAATGCGCAATGTGGCTCATCACCTCATGCCTGACTCACTCAAACGCTATGGCTTGCAAACGGCACTTAATAATTTTTGTCAGTCGGTGCCAACAGTTAGTTTCACCTTCGTGGGCAAGGAACATCGATTACCCCAAAACAAGGAAGAAGCCATTTATTATATCGTACATGAATTGGTAAACAACGCAGCTAAGAACGCTCAAGCCAGCGACATTTATGTGCAGCTCATCATGAATGAAGGATATACAGCTGTCAACGTAAGTGACAACGGAAAAGGTTTGCCAGAGCAAACGCAGTCATTAAGATTTGGTATGCAAAGCATAGAGCAACGTGTAAAAGCTATTGACGGACAATTGGACAT
>JAIKZS010000108.1 GCA_024682035.1 Bacteroidaceae bacterium | reverse complement strand
GGAATAAAACATGTCATCAAACAAATGGGTGGAACATGCATCGAAATTCTCCAAAATGCTGTCTGCGCAAGGATGAAAACAATCGGCTATTGAATCACGAGAGATGGTAGAAAAAAGAATTGTTGCAATTTATACCCACAGATTATTGCTGAAATAAGATAAAAACACTATCTTCACACTCAAATAATATAGTATTATGATGAGACTGAAAATATTTTGTATTTGTGCCTTACTGGGTTGGGCTGTATCTGCTGGGGCACAAAATGTGAATAATGCAGAGGACAAATCAAAGACTGAAAAGATAGCGGACTCTGTGGAAGACACCTATGAGAAGCTGAAGGATGCTATTGACGGGAAGGTGGCAAAGGCTGACTCTTTGATTGGCACGTGGAAGTTTAGCGGAACGGCAGTGCTGAGTACCGACCGCAACTTGCTGAAGAAGGCTGCGGCTAATACCCTGGCTAGCAGCTTGAAGAAGGTATTGGAGAACTATACCGAGAAGAGCGGTATCAACTCGTCTAATACGCATATTTCTTTCAATGTGAATGGTACTTTTCTTAGCATTATGGTGAAGAGCAAGACTAACGGCACTTGGATGGTGGGTGGCGAAAAACTGATGTTGGCTAATAAGAATGTGGTGATAGCTAACATTATTACACGACTGGAAAATGGTGAACTGCTACTACTGACCAGTCCGAAAGAGATGTTGGAAATCTTCCGGGAGCTAGGGGGCGTGCCCGACAATGATTTCGTGGAGGCGCTTTCAAGTGCTTCGAAATTAGTGTCGGGACTTAAATGTGGTTTTTCGTACACTAAATAATCGTGACGTGACAAACTACGACTCTATCATTATTTGCTGACCAGCACAACTTCCTTGTTTTCGTATTGCTTGTCGAGAATGATAAGCGACATAGGCTGAATGCTGTATGATTGCTTCTGACCAGTCTTGACTTCGTAAGTATAGACCAGTGTATCGCCTTTATCCTCCACGTTGACTGGAATGATTTCGGTGGCTATGTCGGTGACAGGCAGTACGATAGCTAAAACAAACTGATGGCTAAAGTCAATTTCGGTAGGCATGCCGTCTGCTCCCATGACCGTAGCCATGCCAAAGAGTTGGTCGAAAACATCAGCCTTACTGATTTTCGGACTGGCAGGTATTTCCTGGCCGTTCTTGAAGAAATAGTTCTTGGCTATTTCATACTCCACTCCTGCACTTTCCTCAATGGCAGCTTCACCTTTTACTTCGCTGGAAACCTCAGTATTTACTTCATTTTTCAGTGCATTTCCTTCTTCGGTAGGAACGGAAATCTGTTTGTCACCACAAGCTGCCAAAACAGCTAGGGCAGCGAAAGCAAATAATACCTTTTTCATATTACTTCCCTTATTTATAGATTACAAAAAATTCTTTCAAAAGTCCCCAGCTAGATGCCAGCGGACATGCCTTTCATGGCTTATAGTGAATGACAAGCATGGTAAGGTCATCACTCTGCTCAGCATTGCCTACAAATTGATGCACAGCTTTGGTCACCGCATCTTGCAAAGCCTGCGGATCTACATCGGTACAAGTTGCCAGCACTTGCTCCAACCGATCTATCCCGAAGAGTTGACGACTGCTATTGACAGCTTCAGTAACACCATCGGTATAAAGGAAAATTTCACTGCTGGGTGCCAAATATACTTCCTGCTCATCATATTGCATATTTTCCACCAAACCAACTGGTATTTGCGATGCTGAAGTTAACGTGCTCCAAAAGCCATCACTCTTGATGAGAGGAGAATCATGTCCAGCATTACAATAAAGCAAACGACCTGTTGGCAAGTGTAGCATGCCAATGAACAGGGTGATAAACAAGCAGGTATCATTGCCAGGAGTTGATATCGCATTAATTCTGCGCATGATGGCGGCAGGATTATCTTTTTGTTTCGAAAAGGCAATGAATAATGAACTGATGGAGGCCATAAATAAGGCGCTGGGGGTACTCTTGCCACTGACATCGCCGATGCAGAAATAAAGATAATCATCGACGATGTGGTAATAGAACGTATCGCCACCCACCTCGCGGGCAGGTACCAACGAACCATACACCTCAACATTTTTGAGCTTCAGGCTGCTGCTTGGCAACATGCCTTGCTGTATCTCGTGGGCCACTTGCAGCTCTGAGCTGATACGCTCTTTCTCGGCATGTACCTTGTTATATTGCTTTTGGTTGCGCGAGGTACGCTGTACAATGTAATACAGCAGCAGAAAGCAAACACCTACCAATAGGAGCATGAATAATTGTCGTTTTTTTAAAAAACCGAAAAAAATATCTTCGTCCACCGCACAAATAATTAGCCAGTCGGTTTTTCCTCCTATTGGATCAAAGAATACGTGTACATTTTCATCGTTCAACTCGAAGTAGCCATTGCTTACATCGTTAGTCTTTAAATGCTGCACTATGGTGTTGAACAGTAAGTTGTTTTCGCCTCCCAGCATGGTGTATTGAGAGCTGATAAGGAAACGCTTAGAATGCTCGAGGGGCAATGTATTGTTCATGACTTCAGCTACCCAATCGAGTGAAATGTCGGCACTGATAACAGCCACAATATTATTCTGTTTGTTGCGAATAGGCACACTATAGCTGGTAATCATGGTCTTAGCGCCATCAGAGTCAAGGTAAGGCTCACTCCAATGCCCCTCGCCACGTGCAATAGCTTCTACGTAAAAACTAGATTTCGTATAGTCATGATTGGCCGATCCCAACTGTGAGGATTCAATGGATCCATTGGATTTGCGAACGGCATAGGGCTCGAACCAATAGCCTTTGTCAGGGAAAAGGTTGGGAATGCAGGCAATGCTGCAACCATAGATATTAGGGTTATTTTCCAACAATTTGTAGCTTTCCTGGAACAAGGAATTGGGATTGTCAAGGCGATCTGTCAACATCCATGCCATGTTATCGAGTGTGGCTTCTATTTTGGTAAAATGGTTGCGAACGCCAAGGGATATGACCAACATTTCGCTGTCAGTAATTTCATTTAAGAATTTGGATGTAAGATTACGCTGCAAATAGAACATTATACCTAAAGCAGTCTCTAACAAGACTGCAGCTACAATGATGACAACCAGATTAGTCTGTTTCTTAAAGAAAGCCTTTAAACGCTTCCACACACTTTCCTTTGTTGAATCATCAATGGCCATACATCTTATTCTTTTTCGACAATATTGCAAAGATATATTATTTTACTCATATATTATAGGCAGATTGACAAAAAAAGTAACTTTTTACGATTTCCAATAGCTATGTAACAAATAGACAATCGTTTTTTGTTGCTTATGTAAAAAATAACTTGTAAATTAGCACCCTCAATAACAATTGAATTTCTAGATTAGTTGCATGGAGAATTCAGAAAAAACGCAGTTGATTGACAATCGGAATACCTCTGATGACAAGTATGCTCCATTATATATACAGTGGAAAAGCTCTGCTGGCCTGCCACACATTATCCTGAAAAATGAAATGAGTGAGGTGAAACGCATGCATGACTTCTTTAAGGAGGTATGTACAGGATTCAACATTGACAATGAAACTTTCAAAATGCTTAACTTGGCTGTAGAAGAATGGGTGGTCAACGTGGTTAGCTATGCCTACCCCAAGGGCACGCATGGCCTTCTGGAACTGGCTGTTGATAAGGCTGACGGGGTTATAATGATTAAGATTAGTGACAAAGGAATGCCTTTTGACCCCACACAATATAATGTATCGGACTTGGATGCTCCACTGAGTGAACGTAAGTTGGGCGGACTGGGTATTCATCTTGTGAAGTCAATTATGGACTCGATTTCGTATGAGCGTACAGCCGATGGCTATAATATACTAAGACTAACTAAAATTATTGAAACTTAGTAAAATATATGGACTCATTTTTATTTTTGGGATTTAATATTTACGCTTGGATTACAATCATCACAGTGCTCTCGATGTTTACAGTACTGCTGTTTACCAAACTACGGTCAGATTTTGTATTCCTTGGCGCGATAGGTGTTTTATTCGTAACGGGTGTGCTGGATGCGAAAGAAGCCTTTTCGGGGTTCAGCTCTACCTCTGTGATCGTCATTGGCGTGTTGTTTGTGGTGGTAGCCGGATTAATGCATACGGGCCTGCTGCAATGGATTGTAAAACATTTACTTGGTCAGCCTTCCAGTTATGGCAAGGCGGTTGTAAGATTGATGGTGCCGGTGGCTGTGCTGAGCTCATTCCTAAGCAACACCACAGTGGTGGCAATCTTCGTTAACATCGTCAAGATATGGGCGAAAAAGCTGAATGTATCTCCATCAAAACTATTGATTCCTTTAAGCTATGCATCAGGCATGGGTGGCGTTTGTACATTGATCGGTACGCCTCCTAACTTGATTATATCTGGTCTTTATGCAGAAAAGACGGGCCATGTTATGAATGTGCTGGCTACGACTATTCCAGGTTTGTTCTGTTTGTTCGTGGGAGTGCTGAGTATCATTGCTATGCGTAAATTGCTGCCCAATAGGAAGGCTCCAGAATCGGCCTTTGAGGCAACTAGCGACTATACCATTGAACTGCTGGTTCCTTCAGACAGTGAATATATCGGACAAACTATTGCGGAAGCGGGCCTGACGAATGTAAATGGTGGTTCGCTGATTGAAATTAAGCACTTTGACAATTATAAGATTTTATCGCCTGTACCAGATGATGAGATGCTGATGGGTGGCGACCGACTGGTGTTTGCCGGACAGATTGATGAATTGCTGGAACTGAAGAAGAGTCATGCTTTTGTGAATGCCGACCATAATATTTTCAAAATGGAAGAGCTGGACAAAGACCGCAAGCTGCGCACAGCTTATGTTAGTTTCGGCAGTAGCTTGATTAACAATACTTTTAGCAAGCTGACATTTGAAAAAGACCATAATTTAACCTTGGTGGCCATAGCCCGCAGTGGCGAACGAATAGACCAATCGCCACGAGAGGTGTTGTTGCAAGCTGGTGATACACTGTTGTTCGAGAGCTCGCCAAATGTGGAAATCAACATGGATAGTCTTAAGTCGATGGTACAGTTCTTCGATTCACCACAATTGCCTAATATAAGTAAGAAAACACTGATTTCTTCGACTATTATGCTGATCATGGTGGTGCTTTCAGCCATGAATATTATTCCATTGCTGCAGTGTGCTTTCCTGGCAGCCATGGCCATGCTAATTTTTAAATGCTGTAGTGTTGATCAAGCAATGAAGGCCATCAACTGGGATATTCTGATGGTGTTTGCTGGTTCTGTAGTACTAGGATTAGCCATCCAGAAGACGGGCATTGCAGAGCGTATGGCTTTCGGTATACTTGATGTGTGCGGTACCAATCCGATTGTTGTCATGACGGCCATCTGTCTGGTGGGTACCTTTATTACAGAGTTCATCTCTAATACGGCTGCTGGTGCTATGTTCTTCCCCATTATGTATCAAGCTTCCGAACAACTGGGGTATGAACCCTACCCTTTCCTCATTGCTTTGATGGTAAGTATCAGCAGTAGTTTTGCTACTCCTATTGGGTCGCCTACACACATGTTGGTGTATGGTCCTGGTGGCTATCGCTTTAGCGACTTTATGCGTGTTGGCGTATTGATGAACTTCATCATTCTGGCAGCCAACATTTTGATTGTGAATTTTATTTATCCGTTAACTCCATTACAATAACAATATGAATATTATTGAAAAAGACGGTTCCTACATTGGAACATTGACGGGCTGGATTGACACAGCCGAAGCTGAACATTTTATGAAAGAATTAAAACCTCTTTTAGAAAATGCTGATAAAAGTATAGAAATTGACTGCTCAAAGTTGGATTACATCTGTAGTCTGGGCCTTCGTGGATTACTGCTGCTGAGAAAGGAAAGCGTAGCTAAGGGAGGTAAGCTGGTACTGACACACGTAGAAGGTGAAATTCAGAAAATATTCACTTTGACAGGCTTTTACAAGTTGTTTGACATTAAATAAGACAAGACTTTAATAAGTCCTGACTTATGTATAACTGGCATCGTTTTTCTTGTGTAAGAACGATGCCTGTTATGTATTATTCATCTTCTGGTTCAGACATGTAACAAGCTACCAGACAATAGGTGATGGTGGGACGTATCCATATTTCTGTAACGTAAAAGTCGGTTAATTCACTAGAGGGATAAAGAATGACTTCGGTTTGATAAACAGCAGCGATAAGTACGTCAACCAAGAGAATAAACCACAAATTTCGCTTGGTGTAAGTCCGCCATTCCTTGCGGGAATAGAAATAGGTCAGCATTAATAACATGAGGGTAGCCAAGGTTATGCGCACCAGATGGAAAGAATAGTCCATCTCGACGGGGAAAAGGATGTCTCGCAGAAATATGGCTATACCTATACATATGGAGCACCAATAATAAAATTGGTGTGTGGTAATGTGTATTTTATAAAAATACAGACCAATCAAGACCAAACAGAGTATGTAGAGGACATTTAACGATAGTTCAATTAAGATGGATAAATCATCCAAATCGTAATAAAAAGCACCATATACTAATGAGCCGACGGAAAGAACGACGGATATAAATGATATTGCGATATCCAAAATTTTCGTTCTCTGCTTGAATCTTTTTTCCATATTATTAAGTATTAGTTATATCATTTCGCTAACCTGCAATAGTTGGCAAGTTGATATGTTATTTTAAAAATTATCTCTTATATTCCACTAAATTAATTAATAATTCACAAATATAATACCTTTCTCCAAAAATACAATAATTAACCTTAACAATTTCTTTTCTTATTTTCTGCTTCCAGGTTGCATCACACCTGCTTGAGGCAAATTGTGCACTAATTCTTCATTCATCATTCTTCATTTAATTGATTTTTTAGTAACTTCGCAGCAACTAACAGAACGAGAGGATGAGAATAGACGTTATTACGGTTTATCCAGAAATGATTGAAGGCTTCTTTAATTGCTCGATACTGAAACGGGCACAGGATAAGGGCCTAGCAGAGATTCATATACATAATCTGCGCGATTATACGCAGGACAAATATCGCCGTGTGGATGATTATCCATTCGGAGGTTTTGCTGGAATGGTAATGAAAATCGAGCCGGTGGAACGATGCATCAATGCACTGAAAGCGGAACGTGAATATGACGAGGTGATATTCGTTACTCCCGATGGAGAACAATTTTGTCAACCAATGGCTAACTCGCTGTCGCTCATGCAAAACATTATTATTCTGTGTGGGCATTTCAAAGGCATTGACTACCGTATTCGCGAGCATTTTATTACGAAAGAAGTGAGCATTGGCGACTATGTGCTGACGGGAGGTGAATTGGCTGCTGCTGTGATGGCAGATGCCATTGTGCGAATTATTCCAGGAGTAATAAGCGATGAGCAGTCGGCCCTCTCCGACTCTTTCCAAGATAACTTGCTGGCAGCTCCTGTTTATACACGTCCTTCTGACTACAATGGTTGGAAAGTGCCAGAAGTATTGTTGTCGGGCAACGAGGCAAAAATCAAGGAATGGGAAATGGAACAATCGTTGGAACGCACGAAAAGATTACGACCTGACCTTTTGCAGAAATAAAATAATAGTAAACATGAAGTTAAAGAGTTTTTTATGGGGGTTGACAGCCATTTGTTTGCTACCGGCTTCTTTGAGGGCTGAGGCAGGACCTGAATGGCTGAAGAAGGCTGTGTTTTACCAGATTTATCCATCGAGTTATATGGATAGTGATGGCAATGGCATTGGCGATTTACCAGGTATAACCTCTCGACTGGACTATCTGCAGTCGTTGGGTATTACTGCATTGTGGCTCAATCCGATATATGTGTCGGGATGGCAAGATGGTGGTTACGATGTGATTGACTTCTACCAAGTGGATCCGCGTTTTGGTACCAACACCGATTTGGTAGTGCTGGCTGATGAATTGCATAAGCGTGGCATGAAACTGTGTTTGGATTTGGTGGCTGGCCATACAAGCGACAAGAATGAGTGGTTCTTGCAATCTAAGAGTGGTAAGGATTTGAGATACAGCGATTACTACATATGGACGGATGAGATTTCAGAGGATGAGAAAGAACTTATTAAAAAGCGATATGAGGCTCCCGACCCTTCAGCAAGTACGATTGGAAGGTTTGTTGAGGCGAATGCTCCAAGAGCGAAATATTATGAGAAAAATTTCTATGAAAGTCAGCCAGCCTTGAATTATGGCTATGCCAATCCAGACCCTAATCATCCTTGGGAACAACCCGTAACAGCCGCTGGTCCACAAGCTACGCGACAAGAGTTAAAGGACATCATGACCTTCTGGTTCTCAAAAGGGGTTGACGGATTTCGTGTTGATTTGGCTTCGTCGTTGGTGAAAAACGACCCTGATAAAAAAGAGGTGAGCAAGCTTTGGCAAGAGATGCGTAAATGGCGTGATGAGAACTTTGCCGACAGAGCTTTGATTGCTGAGTGGTTTAACCCAGACCAATCGTTACCTGCTGGCTTCGACATTGATTTCTACCGTATTGGGGGACGCCCTGGCACGCCTGGCGCCAGCATGAACTTATTCCGCTTGAATGCTAACAGAAACTTTGGTGGCGCGACCCAGCCAAAGGCTTATTTCGATAGAGCCGGACAAGGTGAGGTAAAGGCGTTTGTCGAGGCTTTTAATCAGACGTATGAGCATACAAAGAATTATGGCTACTTATCGTTGCCTACGGGCAACCACGACTCTGAACGCATGAGTCAGGAGCCTCGCACCACGCAAGATCTAAAAGTGGCAATGTCTTTTTTGCTTACTTTACCCGGCACTCCTTTTATATATTATGGTGATGAAATTGGCATGAAACAACAATTTGGTTTGCCAAGTAAGGAAGGCAGCAATGCGCGCTCTGGTTGTAGAACTCCCATGCAGTGGACGGGAGAAGAAACGGCTGGCTTTTCTACGGCTACGCCCGACAAACTGTACTTGCCGGTGAACACAGAAAATGGTAAGATTACGGTAGAAGCAGAAGAAAAGGATCCAAATTCTTTGTTGAATTTCGTAAAGGGCTTACTGAAACTGCGTGCTGGCTCTGAGGCTTTGGGCAATGACGGTTCTTGGGTTTATGTGGGCGACAAGGAACAGCCCTACCCAATGGTTTATCGACGCAGTTCTGATTATGAAGATTATATAATTGCTATCAACCCCAGTGGTAAAAAGGTAAAAACGACAATTCATGCGCAAGGAGCATCAACTTCTGCTATTGCTTATGCTACTGGCAAAGGCTCGTACAAGATTTTGCCTAAAGGCAAAGGTGATGTGATTGGACTGGATGCTTGTAGTGCCATTATTGTGAAACTGGAGGGTTGTCAACAATGTGACGAGAAATAAAAGATGTAGTACTTATAAAGAAAGAAGTGAAGATGGTGGGTCTTCACTTCTTTTTTTGGATATGTTACCACTCTTATTCGTTGGCTGCTGTGTAAATCTTCAGTACATCGTCGTAGGCCAGCTTCTTGAAATTACCATTAGTAATGGTACGGCCTCGAGAGCATTTCTCTGCCATCAGTTGCAACTCGTCGTCAGTAGCCTTACGACCAATGAGTTCAGGAATGCTAGCAGGCATACCAATGCTGTGATAGAACTTACGCATAGCCTGAATACCTTTTAAAGCAGCTTGTGTATCATCATCTTCTACAACATCGAGCACCTCACGGGCAAAGCGGGCAAAACGGGCTGGACCTGCATCGAAAACATAGGTGGCCCAATGACACCACAAAGCTGCCAATCCGGCTCCGTGAGCTACACCATAGAGAGCACTGAGCTCATGCTCCATGTTGTGTGTGCCCCAATCGCCAATGGTGCCACATCCTGTAAGGTCGTTATGTGCCAAACTGCCTGCCCACATGATCTGACTGCGGAGGTAGTAATCTTCAGGATTTTCAAGTACCATCGGTCCGAATTGGCGGACGGCCTTCAGCAGAGCAATAGCCAATGCGTCAGTAATGCCCATTTCTTCTTGCGAGAAGTAACGCTCCATGGTATGCATCATGATATCGGTAACACCACACGCTGTTTGGTAAGGTGGCAAGGTATAGGTGCGTACGGGGTTCATAATGGCAAACTTACAGCGACAAAGGTTGTCGTCGTATGACCATTTCAGGTCACCATCGTCTTTTGTAATCACACTACCACCACTCATTTCACTTCCAGCAGCGGGGATGGTAAGTACTGCAGCCAATGGCAAACAAGCTTTGGCTTGAGCTTTTCCTGCATAGAAATCCCACACATCACCTTCGTAAGGGATACCTAAGGCCATGCACTTGGATGAGTCGATTACACTGCCACCGCCTACAGCCAGAATGAAATCGACACCTTCACGACGGCACAAATCTATGCCTTCCTGAGCTTTGGAAAGACGTGGATTGGGCACCACACCACCTAATTTCAAATGCTTAATACCTGCCTCAGTAAGGCTTTGTTCAATAGATGCTATCAGGCCTGAACGCTCAGCGCTCTTACCACCATAATGTATAAGTACTTTGGTTCCACCATATTGCTGAATAAGCTGGGGAATCTTTTTTTCTGCATCAGCTCCAAATACCACTTGTGTGGGAGCATAATAACTAAAGTTTTTCATGCTATTAAATTTATTTTAGTTTGACTTGTGAATTATTTAAATTTCTAAAGCGCCTATAAGGTCGTTAACAGATTTAAAACCGTGACGGTCGAGGTATTCATTTATGCCATCTACCACCTTGACGGTAATAGCTGGATCAATGAAGTTGGCAGTACCTAACTCTATTGCACTGGCACCAGCCAAGAGGAACTCAATGGCATCGGTAGCATTCATGATGCCACCCAGACCAACAACGGGCACTTTAACAGCTTTGGCTACTTGCCATACCATGCGCAAGGCAACGGGTTTCACGCAAGGACCCGACAAACCTCCAGTAACGGTAGAGAGTAAGGGTTTGCGACGTTCTGCATCAATGGCCATACCTAACATGGTGTTAATTAATGATACACTATCAGCTCCTGCGCCTTCTACAGCCTTCGCAATCTCAGTAATATCGGTCACATTAGGCGTAAGTTTCACAATGAGTGTCTTATGATAGGCCTTGCGTACAGCCGAAACCACTTCGGCAGCGGCCGATGGCTGCACACCAAAAGTCATACCTCCGTGTTTCACGTTGGGACAAGATATGTTTAATTCGATGGCAGGAATGTGTTCAAGCTCGTCAATAATGGCAGCAGTCTCGCTATAATCTTCAACAGATGAGCCTGATACATTGACAATTACATTGGTATCAATATCCTTCAAGCGAGGATAGATGTGCTCTACAAAATAATGTACACCTTTGTTCTGCAATCCCACAGCATTGAGCATGCCATGAGGAGTTTCGGCCATGCGAGGATAAGGGTTGCCCTCACGCGGATGCAAGGTGGTGCCCTTCACTATGAACCCTCCCAAACGGGTAAGGTCGATGAAATCAGCGAATTCTTCGCCGTAACCGAATGTACCAGAAGCTGTGAGCACAGGGTTCTTCAGCTTCAATTCTCCTATATTAACTTTCAGATCTGCCATAATAAGTCGTTGATATTAAACACGGGTCCTTCTGTACAAACGCAAACATGACCTGCGGTGGTGTTTTCCACACAACAGAGACAAGCGCCTAATCCACAGGCCATTTTGTTCTCAAGTGATACCTCACAGCGGATGTTTTGGGCTTTGGCATAGCGAGCCACTGACAGCATCATGGGTTTGGGACCACAACAGCAGATGCGGTCGAATGACTGCTGCTGCAAGACAGAATGCTGTGTTACAAAACCTTTCTCTCCATAACTACCGTCTTCGGTGGTGGTATATACATCGCCATATTTACTGTATTCATCGAGTTGCAGCAACATAGAAGCGGTACGGGCACCTAATAGGAAAGCGGGACGACAACCCTTCTGGACAAGTTGCTCGCCGAAATAGAGCATGGGAGCTGTTCCAGCGCCTCCGCCCACCAGCAAAAGCTTTTCGTCGGGACGGTCAGGCATTGCAAACCCATTGCCCAAGGGCAATAGCACATTTACAATGTCACCTTTATGAAGGGCAGCCAAACGCTTGGTTCCTTCGCCTACCAGCTGTATAAGAAACCACACAGTATTGTCCTTACGGTCAACATAATTAATGGAAATAGGGCGACGTAAGAAGGTGTTGGGAGCATCATCAACTCGAATTTCTGCAAACTGTCCAGGTAACATGCTGGGCAAAGATGCTTCACCTTGTAACTTCAACAAGGAAAAATTAGGAGCAAGGAGCGAGTTCTCAACTACCTTAAGGTCTAAAAGATATTTCTTCATAATACATATTTATATTATGAAGGCGAAGATAAAAATTTTTTTCGGGAAAGACAACTATTTATTGGGGGTAAATGTTTCATAGGTACCATCGTCGTAGAAAATTCTTATTTCAGCAATTTTCCTAGAAGGCTTTTCTTTATAGATAATCTCCTGTTTTACAACGGTATTATCTGTGTTTAAAGGGATATCTGACTGAATTTCCTTGCGATTTTCTGGTTTTTCTGTACTCGTGGCAGCATTTATGGAAGTCTTAGCGGCATTTAACGTAGGTTCTCCAAAAAGTGTTCCCGTGAATAATGAATCGGGATCGTCTTTCTTCATCATGCCTTCGCCAGTAAGCAACCAGTTGAGATCAATCTCAGGATAGGCTTCATGCAAACGCAACATGACCTCGGCACTGGGATATTTGTTCCTGCCGCTAAGGATATGAGAGATGGTAGCAGGGGCTACACCAATTTGTTCAGCAAAGTTGCCGGGCGAGAGATTTACTCGCTCTAAAATCATCTTCAGGCGGTCAATTATGGTCATCATTTCGGGAAACTACAATTGTAAAGATTATTATTACTGCTACAAAAGTAATGTTTTGGATTTACAAAAGCAAATATTTTGATACAAAAGTATTTTATATAATTATACGATGGAATCGATATAAAAATAGATAATACAACTGTAGAAATACAGAAAAACCATATTTATAGCCTATATTTAACTATAATAAAATTAATAATTACACTGATATAAAGGCGTTTTTGAATAGAATAAACACAATTATAGGTAAATGAGTATAAAAATAGACAAGGAGTGTTAATCTGTACAATCGTTTAGTTTAATAAAATTATTTAAATTATTGGTTATTAGTTGTATCTATAAACAATATACTAGATTTAAACCCTGCATGGGTGTAGAAATATAGGTATTCATTTTATAACACTACAACCTTATTCATGCTTGTAAATTTGTAAATGAAGTGGTTTAAGGTGTGTAAAATGCTATTATTGTAGTAAAATTACAATCGTATTATGTATTTATGTAAATGTCAATGGAAGTTAATTGGAAAACTTGTGGCGATTAACTGCTCCAAAAATGTACATTTATAATAATACAAGTCAATCTTTTTGGTAAACTTTAAAATGCCGATGAAATGGCCAAAATTTTTTTAGAAATGAAAAATAAAATCCTTGCGATTTTCTGGACAACAGGTCGAATTGTTCAAAAAAACGCGATTCTAACGAAATTTGCTCTCCTCTACTATTTTACCCCATTTTTTACCATACTTTACTGCTGTAATGCCAACAAACGACATAAAAAGTAACTCAGTAAAACTGTCAACCTTATGGAGCCCCCTCACGAACGCTCCAAGTTATGTATAAAAAAAACACCCCAGGAGTGATATCCTGAGGTGATTGTAGGTGAATATTTTTGTAATTAATGCAGCATCTTAAAAATGAGTTCTCGCTGAAGATCGGCATCACTCACAGAATTATTATCAACACCTTTGGAACGAGCATCGGTAAGCCGAATTTCGTGGATAATTTGCATGACTTTTATTCCTGAAAAATTGCGCATGGCAGTCAGATAGTCCTTAGCGGCCCAGGATGACTTCAATCCTAAGAAAGACGCCACTCCTGCTTCGCTTCTGTCGGGAGAATAATATGCCATAAACAGATTGGAAAAGAAGTTAAACAACAGTGCCGTAGTCATTTGCAATGGATAGGTCTTAGGGTTTTCGGCAAAATATTTAATGATGCGGTTGGCCTTCATAACATCCTTCGCCACTATGGCACTTCGCAGTTCAAACACATTGAAATCTTTGCTGATGCCAATATTTTGCTCTACTTGCTCAGGCGTCACCCGCTTTTGTCCGCGTGGTTGAGTAATAATTAGTTTTTCAAGTTCACCCGTCATACGACTTAAATCAGTGCCCACAAAATCAGCCATCATTTGAGCAGCCTTGGAGTCAATCTCTAAGCCTTTGGCCTGCATATAGCCATTGATGAAAGCTGGCAACTGATAGTCTTTCAGCTTCTTTGATTCAAAGAGCACACCAACCTTCGATACTTCTTTCAGCCATTTCTTACGGCTATCTATACTGCCATTCTTATAGCAAATGACTAAAATTGTCGATTTCAACGGCTTTTGAAGGTAATAGCCAAGCTCTTCGAGATTCTTTACATTCTGCGCTTCTTTCACCACTACTACCTGGTATTCAGACATCATGGGGTATCGCTTGGCAGCATTGATTATGGTAGCAATATCAATATCGGCACCATAAGCTATAGTCAGATTGAACTCTTTCTCGTTGCTGGTCAATACATGGTCAATAATGTAGTTAGAGATCTCGTCAATGTAATAACCTTCGTCTCCCATTAGACAATAAATAGGAGCATATTGCTTGGCCCTCAAGCTGGCCATGATGCTATCGTATGTAGTATCTTGCTTTGCCATAACAAGTTACCAATCGAACTTCAAGTGTTTAACGGTTCTGTTTTCATCAATAATCATGCGCAAGGCATCAATGCCAATCTCCACATGTTCGTGTACATATTTGCGAGTAACCTGTTTGTCGCTTTTCTCGGTTTTCACGCCTTCAGGGGTCATAGGTTGATCGGAAACCAGCAACAAGGCTCCTGTAGGGATATGGTTAGCAAAACCACAAGTGAACAAAGTAGCAGTTTCCATATCAACTGCCATAGCATGGGTCTTGAGAAGGTAATCTTTGAATTCTTGATCATGCTCCCATATGCGACGATTGGTGGTATAAACCGTACCAGTCCAATAGTCGCGAGCAAAATTACGGATGGCTGTTGAGACGGCACGCTGCAACATAAACGCCGGTAAAGCAGGCACTTCCAATGGTAAATAGTCATGACTGGTACCCTCGCCTCGAATGGCTGCTATGGGTAGGATAAAGTCGCCCAACTGATTCTTAGGCGAGATGCCACCACACTTACCTAAGAACAAACAGGCTTTAGGCTCTACAGCACTAAGCAGGTCCATGATAAGGGCTGCATTAGGACTACCCATGCCAAAATTGATAATTGTTATGCCTTCGGCCGATGCTGAACACATATTGGCATCTTTGCCAACGATGGGAACATTGAATTTTTCAGCAAAAATCTCCACATAATTGGTAAAATTAGTGAGTAAAATATTTTTGGTAAAATCTTCTACCGGCCGATGTGTGTACCTGGGTAGCCAATTGTTAACTATTTCTTCTTTAGTTTTCAACATAATCTTTATTTTTTTTAAAAATAAGCAAGCTTATTTTGTTCTGCCCTCGACTTTCTAAAAAATTTTAAATAAATTACTTCGTCTCGGCATAAAAAATAAGCAAGCTTATTTTGTTCTGCCCTCGACTTTACGTACTTTTGTAAGTATTAAAATACAAAGATAGCAAATGTTAGCATTAAACTTACCTGCTTTTGAGATAAAAATAAAAGATGATGGTGCAAAAAAGTCAATTTTCGATGTAATTCGCAGAAAATATGTAGCACTTACTCCAGAAGAATGGGTGCGTCAGCATTTTGTGCATTATCTCATTGAGAAGTTGGGGTATCCGCAAGAACTTCTGGCCAATGAAATAGAAGTTAGTCTAAACGGCACCAGCAAGCGATGCGATACTGTGCTGTTCGATCGAGAGTTAAAGGCTCGCATGATTGTGGAATACAAGGCGGCTGATATTGCAATATCACAAAAGGTGTTTGATCAAATTATGCGGTATAATATGGTATTAATGGTTGATTACTTGGTAGTTAGTAATGGTATGGAACATTACTGCTGCAAAATGGACTACGCACATAACAGCTATGTTTTCCTTGAAGCGATACCCAGTTATGACAAACTATAAGAAGTGAGGAATCTCAAACTAAAAAACTATACCTTGCCCCCAAAAAAGTATTTTAAACTATGAAAAATCTATAAGACGGAAGGTTCTGGGGGGCCTACAAGACACATAAAGAAAAGGCTGCTTATATAAAGCAGCCTCCTCTTTTGATTAAATATTGATTTTTTAATTATCAGTCTTAGTTTGTCGAGGACGGCGTGTTTTCTTCCCCTGTTGCTCTTCTTTTGGTGCAACAGTTACACCAGCCAACTCTGGGTCAACCATGATGCGACCACAATATTCGCATACAATAATTTTCTTGTGTGACTTGATGTCTAACTGTCGCTGTGGAGGAATGTGGTTAAAGCAACCGCCACAAGCATCACGCTGAACATAAACAATACCCAAACCATTGCGACTATTTTTACGGATGCGCTTGAATGACTGCAGCAAACGAGGTTCTATCTTGGTTTCCAGTTCTTTAGACTTTTCACGCAGTTTTTCTTCCTCTGTTCTTGTTTCTGCAATAATCTCTTCCAGTTCGGCTCTCTTTTCTACCAAGTCAGTATTTCTTTCCTGAATAGCATTTTGAGCCTGAGCCAAATCAGCTTGACGGGCTTCTAAAGCTTCATTAGCTTCGCGCGTTTTCTTTTCAGCCAACTCAACTTCCAACTGCTGGTACTCAATCTCTTTGCTCAACAAATCGTACTGACGATTGTTGCTTACATTGTCTTGCTGCTCCTTATATTTAGCAATAGATGAATTAGCTTTTTCAATCTCGGCCTTACGACCAGACAATTCACGACGAAGATCATTAATGTCAGCCTTGATATTTTCAATACGGGTATTCAAACCTACAATTTCGTCTTCCAAGTCTTCTACTTCCAAAGGAAGTTCGCCTCGCAACGTCTTGATCTCATCAATCTTAGACAGAGTTGTCTGTAACTGATACAGTGCCTTTAGTCTCTCTTCCACAGTAAGATCCTGTGGGTCTTTCTTTGTTTCTGCTGCCATAATTCTACAAGTAATAAATTGGATTAGTGTTCACCTTGGTCATTTTTAAAGGTACCTCGGGGAATTTTTCACTTATAATTTGTTTAAAAATTTCTTTTGTATATTGTTCACTCTCGTAATGACCTATCTCGGCCAACAAGATTTCATCATCATGCCCAAAAAAGTCGTGGTATTTAATTTCGCCTGTAATAAATACATCGGCGCCTGCCTTAATCGCTTCTTCCATCAGGAAAGCTCCAGCCCCTCCACACAAAGCTACTTTTTTTATCATTCTGTTTTTCAGAATTGTATGCCTTACACATCCAACTTGAAAAATTTCTTTTATGCGATGCAGGAAATCAACATCAACTGATGGAACCGGCAATGTGCCTATTACCCCTGCTCCTGCTTGTAATGGTTCGCAATCGGTTTTGGGTTCCAAGAAAGCAATATTAGTAATTCCTATTTTCTCGGCCATTTTAAAGCTTACACCATTCAAAGCATTGTCAAGATTGGTATGAGCTGCATATACCACTATATCATGCTTAATTGCCTTTATAATGCATCGCTCGATGTAATTCACACCAGTCAAAGACTTAAATCCACGGAAAATAAGTGGATGATGCGAAATAATCAAGTTATAGCCTAGTGCAATGGCTTCGTCAACCACAGCCTCTGTGACGTCAAGGCACAATAAAGCCCCTGTAACTTCCGCATCTGTCAGTCCCACTTGCAAACCTGCATTATCATAGCTGTCTTGCAAAGGCAGAGGCGCGAATTGTCCAAGGGCGCACACAATATCCTTTATTTTCATATTTTCGTTTGCAAAATTACATCTTTTAAGCAAATTCACAAAATAAATCGTTGAAAATAAGACAAGCGCCAACAGTTTTTGATGACCGTAGGCGCTTGTAGCTTAATATAATGCCATTAATATGCTCTTGCAAAGAGTACACGGCATTTTGAAGGTTTACCGGTAACCATACATTTTCCTGGTTCTTTGTCGCCCTCAACATAAGTATCAAACGGCACACAACGAATGGTAGCTTTGGTTTCTTCCTTGATCTTAGCTTCTGTTTCAGGAGTTCCATCCCAATGAGCCATTATGAAACCGCCCTCTTCTATCTTCTGCTTGAACTCATCGTAAGTATCAACACTGGTAATACGTGCATTACGATAGTTTAATGCCTTTTGATAGATGTTTTGCTGAATCTCATCAAGCAAATTCTTTACATATTCCTCAATGCCATCACAGCTGAGAGTTACTTTCTCAAGTGTGTCACGACGCATTACCTCAATGGTGTTGTTCTCAAGGTCGCGACCACCCATTACCAAGCGAACAGGAACACCCTTCACTTCGTAGTCAGCAAATTTGAATCCAGGACGTTTATTATCGGCATTGTCGTACTTAACGCTAATACCCATGCTGCGTAATTTATTCACAATACCTTCTACTTTAGCGTCAATTTGCTTGAGTTGATCATCACCCTTATAGATAGGTACAATCACTACCTGTATTGGTGCCAATTTTGGAGGTAATACCAAACCATTGTCATCGCTGTGTGTCATAATAAGTGCACCCATCAAACGAGTAGATACGCCCCATGAGGTAGCCCAGACATATTGCAACTGGTTATTCTGGTCTATAAACTGTACGTCAAAAGATTTGGCGAAATTCTGACCCAAGAAATGCGAAGTACCACTCTGCAGAGCTTTACCGTCTTGCATCATGGCCTCAATGGTATAGGTATCTTTCGCTCCGGCAAAACGCTCTGTTTCACTCTTTACGCCCTTGATAACAGGCACTGCCATATAGTTTTCGGCAAAGTCACCATAAACACCTAGCATGCGCTGAGCTTCGGCCACAGCTTCGGCTTCGGTTGCATGAGCAGTATGGCCTTCCTGCCAAAGGAATTCAGCTGTACGCAGGAAAAGACGGGTACGCATTTCCCAACGCATTACGTTAGCCCATTGGTTACAAAGGATAGGCAGATCACGATAACTCTTGATCCAATTCTTATAGGTGTTCCATATAATTGTTTCAGAGGTAGGACGAACAATCAGTTCTTCTTCAAGTTTTGCTTCGGGATCTACTTCAATACCGCCACCTTCAGCTTCACGCAGGCGATAATGTGTAACTACGGCACATTCTTTTGCGAAACCTTTCACATGTTCTGCCTCACGGCCAAAAAACGATTTGGGGATGAGCAAAGGAAAATATGCATTCTGATGGCCTGTTTCTTTGAACATTCTGTCGAGCTCATGCTGCATTTTTTCCCATATTGCATAGCCGTAAGGTTTGATAACCATACAACCACGTACTGCCGACTGCTCTGCTAAATCGGCTTTCACTACCAATTCGTTGTACCACTGCGAATAGTTTTCGCTACGCTTGGTGAGATTTTTTAATTCTACTGCCATTATCTTATTCTTTTAGTTTTTCATTTTGAGGATGCAAAGTTACGACAAATCAAGAGCAGAACAAAATATGCTTGCATATTTTTTTATTCCTTGATGGGATTAAGACCAGCGATGTGCTGTTAAAGCTTCTTTAGCGTAAATCTATCTATGTCAGGTGCCCAAAAAATAGTATTATTCATAGTCACTTTATTAAAGCCAGGCTGCAAAGCAACTTTGACCTTAATGGCTTCGATTTCATCACTATGCAAGTTATTTACTACAGCTTGTTCGACATCGTTTACCAACACATGCAAATCGCGGGTTTTCTCATTGCGCTTGAACTTACTATTGCAGTAAACTGTCATCTCATAATCACCGCCTTGCTCACTATATACATTTTTCCACACAATGTCGTTGCCAGGCTGACCACCAATATTGGTGACCATCATGCCTCCAGATGCTGTTTCCTCAGGCAAAAAATTAATCATTTGACGACGTGTACCAATCTCATTATAGAAAGGCAGATAAGCCCATTCAGCCTCATATACATCGGTTTCGAGGCGCTGGCCTTCAATGCTGGCTACCAGTACTCCATGAGGTTCAACGGTATAGGTAAAGCTACCATTAAAGGTACCTAAATCTTTTTGGTGAACCAAATCACGAACCTTTACATCACCACCTAATTCCATTGTTTTCCAATCAACAGTAAACTCGAAAGGTTGTTCTGTTGGATTATAAAGAGCCATAGCTCGCTTGTTACCATGTAACTCTTCTATGTCTTTTACAAAAGCATAACAATCGCCAAAACGCTGTGCCACATAGGCTTGCAATCCTAATTTATCTTGATTGATAGCAATCAGCTCTTTGTTCTTTAATAGGTTCAATGACGATTCACGAATAGTTGTCATGTCGCAACCTATAAGCAAAGGAGAACTCATGATACACCAAATGCCGAAGTGCACTTCTTCTTCTGATTGTGTAAGACTGCGGCCTATCTCCAACATATCCATATCGTTATAATGGCCATCATGTGCAAACGACGACAGATAAAGGCTTTCGCCAATAATACTCTTTACGTAACTCCACCCATCTTGAATATCACCACTCATGCGCCAAGAACGAGCCAGCTCTGCTGCCCATGCTCCGGGATAAGCCCAACGGCATATATTAATTGATACATCTGTACGGCCCGTCTTATGGATAGCATCTACAATTTCAGCATAACGCTGATGCTCATCAAGGCCTAATTCGCTTGCACCACAATAGTCTATCTTTATGAAATCAAAGCCCCACTCTTTCAAATACAAATCCATATCTTGCTGTTCGTGGCCATAGAGTCCAGAGCCTATGCCTCGCACATCGTTATCGCCCATAGATCCGCAGGTATTGGTACCAGCATCGGAATAGATGCCCGCTTTGAGGCCTAAAGAATGAATATGGTCTGCTACAGGTTTCATCCCATTAGGAAAACGATCGGGATGTGTATGCATCAAGCCTGTTTCATCACGCCAGCCAAAAAATCCGTCATCAGTGTTGATATATAGATAACCTACATCTTTCAAGCCTTGACTGACCATTGCATCAGCTTGTCGCTTAATCAACTCTTCGTTAATATTTACATGATAGGTGTTCCATGAGCTCCATCCCATTAATGGAGGCAGGAATGATGTTGATGGTTCATCAACAGTAGTACTTGTTTTTTCTTCATTTCCGCTATTGCAGGAAAGGATGGCTCCAGCAAGCAAAGCCAAAAACATAAATTTCTTCATTGCTTTTTTAGATTAGGGTTTTATATAATAGCGTTATCACATCAGGTCATATAGTCATAGCCATAATGTAATCATTCATATAGAAGCCATTACCTATGGGAAAATCGCCTTGACGATCTTTGTGCATACCCATGTGTTCATAGAAGGTTACTGCTTTGTTGTTACGATTTACATTCAACTCAAGTACGCAAGGTGCTGGATGCACATCTTTTATATATTTAATGGCTTCTTGGAACATGAACTTCCCAGCCTTTAATCCCTGATACTGAGGCAAGACATAGATTTTTTGTAGATGCCAGAGGTTCTCGCCTTGAGGTTGAACACTAACATAGCCAATGTAATGGCCTTCTTCATCGGTAGTTAGCAGATATACATGTCCTTCTTCTTGCATTTGCTTCTGAAGATTAGGAACACTGTACATCCAATCCATCATAAAATCACACTGTTCAGGTGTAATGATATCTTTATAGGTCAAAGGAAAAACCTGAAACGCCAACTCATGAATAAGTGGACAATCATTGATATTTGCTTTGCGGATTCTCAACATATTTATATAAATAAGGAGACGGGGTATTTAGCCCCGTCTCAAATAATTAATGTTCATATTTATTTTGCTACCTTCTCAAGACGCTTCATCATTGCGAACATGAACAGAGCTGCTACAAGACAGAGGGCAATGAATACGCTCCATACTGCCCAAAGAGGCAGAGGACCCCACAACAAACCGCCTACCATAACGAGCTGGTTACCAATAGCAGTCGCTACAAACCAACCACCCATCATCATACCTTTATATTTAGGAGGAGCTACCTTTGACACGAATGAGATACCCATAGGGCTTAACAGCAGTTCACCAAAAGTAAGAATGAGATAAGTACCTATCAACAAGTTAGGCGTAACATCTGCCACATGCTTAGCTACCATCACTCCATCAGGTCCCATTTCGGTCTGAGGTTGTGGCAAACCAACAGAGAAAACTGCCATTACGCAATAAGCTAACGCAGCCACAATCATACCATAAGCTATCTTACGAGGTGCGCTTGGTTCAGTGCCTTTACGGCCCAGGTAACCAAACAATGCCATACTTACAGGAGTTAATGCTACAACATAGAATGGGTTGAAATGCTGGAAGATAGGAGCACTTACTGCAACTTCTCCTTCAAGATTAGTATATTTGTAGAACAATACCAACAAGGCCAGAATAATAACACCAAATGCGATGGTTCTGCTTTTTGTAGTCTTAGCCTCATACAAAGAGAATCCTGCATAAACAATAAGGATAATCATCACAAGGTTGATTACATCAAACGCCATACTTTCAAGACCTGTAGATGACTGTGCCGTAAATTCATTAGCAAAGTATGTCAGTGACAAACCATTCTGATGGAAAGCCATCCAGAAGAAAATAATAACGGCAAATACTAAGCAGAGGGCAACTATGCGTTCCTTCGTTTCCTTAGCACTGAGCTCTGGCACATTCTGCTGAGCAGCAACGTTATCATTCTTTTTCCCTTCGACATGACGGAAAGTGAAGCGGAAGATATAATAAATTGCAATAGATACGATGAGCGAAACACAAGCTACAGCAAATGAAAAATGATAAGCATCGTTACCACTAAAACCTAATGAGTTTTCGGCCCATTCCTTTATTCCAACAGCAGCAGTTGGTGCAAACAAAGCACCAATGTTAATGGCCATATAAAATAAGGAGAAACCAGAGTCGCGTTTAGCTGCATAAGCTGGATCATCGTAAAGATTACCCACCATTACTTGCAAGTTACCCTTGAACAAGCCGGTTCCAAAACCTATGAGCAACAAAGCAGCAATCATAACGCCCATTGCCAACATATCTGTCTGACCTGTAGCCTTATCCACACCGCCCAGAGGGATAGAAAGTAATAAATAACCCAGGAACATCACAATGATACCCGTGGTTACCATCTTTCCAAAGCCAAATTTATCAGCCAATATACCACCAATAAGCGGAAAGAAATAAACGAACATCAGGAACGAGCTATAAATGGTTCCTGCTACGCCGGCACTCAAGCCGAAATTAGCTCTTAAGAATAATGCAAAAACGGCTATCATAGTATAGTAGCCGAATCGTTCACCTGTATTGGCCAAAGCTAATGCCCATAAGCCTTTCGGTTGTCCTTCAAACATAGATTTAAAAGTTATTTAGTTATTATTTTATGATTCTTTGACTACAAAGATATAATAATCTTGTCAACATTCAGTAAAAATCAAAGGTTAATTTTCAATTCTTCACGTAAAAAACGTGGAGTATAGCCCTTTTCACTCATAGCTACCTCTTCTGGAGTTCCTACAGAAAGTACGGTTCCACCGCTTTTTCCACCTTCAGGTCCCATATCAATAATATAATCGGCCATTTTGATGACATCCATATTATGCTCTATTACCACCACCGTATTTCCTTGATCAACCAATCGATTCAAGACTCCCATCAATACCCTAATATCCTCAAAATGCAAACCTGTTGTGGGCTCGTCAAGTATGTAGAGCGTCTTACCCGTCCCTCGTTTGCTAAGTTCCGTAGCTAATTTTACACGCTGGCTCTCACCTCCGGACAGTGTGGTTGATGATTGGCCAAGTTTGATATAGCCCAAGCCTACGTCTTGAATTACTTTAATCTTACTGAGAATACTTGGTACATTTTCAAAGAACTCAACAGCCTGATTAATAGTCATATCAAGGATATCAGAAATGCTCTTTCCCTTAAATCTCACCTCTAATGTTTCGTGATTATAACGTTTACCATGACAAACCTCACAAGGCACATAAACATCGGGAAGGAAATTCATCTCGATGGTCTTATAACCATTTCCCTGGCAAGCTTCGCAGCGACCACCTTTTACATTAAAAGAGAAACGACCTGGTTTATATCCTCTAATCTTTGCCTCCGGGAGTTCAACAAACAAATTACGAATGTCGGTAAATACATTTGTATAAGTAGCTGGATTAGAGCGTGGTGTTCTACCAATAGGTGATTGGTCAACATTCACGACCTTATCTATATTTTCAATACCCTCTATGCTGTCATATGGCAAAGGATCTTGCAGAGAACGGTAAAATTTTTGTGACAAGATGGGTTGCAATGTTCCATTGATAAGAGTGGATTTTCCACTACCAGAAACGCCTGTAATACAGATGAGTTTCCCTAACGGGAACTCTACATCTACATGCTTCAAGTTATTACCAGATGCGCCTCTAATCACAAGTTTCTTACCATTTCCAGGTCTGCGTTGTAATGGAACCTCAATGCTTTTTTCTCCATTCAGGTATTGTGAGGTCAAGGTGTGGGTACGCATCATCTCTTGAGGTGTTCCTTGAAAAACGACTTTCCCTCCTAAACGGCCAGCTTTTGGTCCCAAATCGACCACATAATCGGCAGCTAACATCATATCCTTGTCGTGCTCCACTACAATAACTGTATTGCCCAAATCTCTCAATTCTTTCAAAGAATTAATAAGTCGCTGGTTGTCACGTTGATGCAATCCAATACTAGGTTCATCGAGGATATAAAGCACATTCACCAACTGAGAGCCAATTTGTGTAGCCAATCGAATGCGTTGACTCTCACCACCCGATAAACTGGCAGACGAACGATCAAGCGAGAGATATTCCAACCCGACATCAAGCAGAAATTTCAATCGAGTACGTATTTCTTTCAATATTTCAGCTGCAATGATGCCCTGCTTATGTGACAAGAATGGATTCACTTGTTGCATCCAATCATATAACTCGTTGATATCCATGCAAGATAATTCATAAATATTTTTATCATGTATGCGGTAAGACAAAGCTATTTTATTCAACTTAGTCCCACCACACGCTGGACAAACGGCGGTCTTTGCAAATTGTTCTGCCCATTTTTGTTCGCTGGCAGAAGCATCGTTGTCTCTCAGCATTGAGATATATTTTACTACTCCTTCAAAATTCACAAAATAATCAGAGGAAGTACCTATCAACGAGCTCTTTATCTTTATACGCTCAGAGGTACCATAAAGGATTTCATCAATAGCATCATCAGTAAGATCGTTGATAGGAGTATCAAGAGTTGCCTCGTATTTTTCCAAAACAGCTTCGACCTGCCAAAATATCATACTGTTCTTGTATTTTCCTAATGGAACAATGCCTCCTTCTTTCACAGATAAGTGACGGTCGGGAATCACCTTATCGATGTCAATTTGACTAACCACGCCTAATCCTTTACACTTCGGGCAAGCACCTTGTGGAGAGTTGAAAGAGAAACTATGAGGAGCTGGTTCTGGATATGACAAGCCAGTAATAGGATCCATTAAAAGCTTACTATAATGCTTTATTTGATTTGTTTCAGCATCTAATATAAGCATCAGACCATTACCTTGTTGCATTGCGTTATTAACGCTATTCTTCAATCTAGAATCGTCTTTATCAGCTACCCTTAACTTATCAATCACCACCTCAATATCATGATTTTTGTAGCGATCAAGTTTCATGCCAGGAACCGTTTCCTTTATTTCTCCATCTACACGTACATTGAGAAAACCTTTTCTGCGAATAGTCTCAAACAACTCTCGATAGTGCCCTTTTCTACTGTTCACCAAAGGGGCCAAAATATAAATACGCTTGCCCTGATAATCATTCAAAATGAGATCAAGTATCTGCTCCTCGGTATATTTTACCATTTTCTCTCCAGAAAGGTAAGAATAAGCCTCGCCAGCTCGTGCAAAAAGCAATCGGAGATAATCGTAAATCTCTGTGGTTGTGCCAACTGTAGAACGCGGGTTCTTGTTAGTAGTTTTCTGTTCAATAGATATTACAGGACTTAAACCTGTAATTTTGTCAACATCGGGACGACTGAGGTTACCTAAGAAGTTGCGAGCATAAGCTGAGAACGTTTCAATATAACGACGTTGTCCTTCAGCATAAATAGTATCAAAAGCCAATGACGACTTCCCACTACCACTCAAGCCTGTCATTACCGTCAAACTGCGTCGTGGTATGGTGGCATCGATGTTCTTCAAGTTGTGTACTCGAGCTCCATAAACGTATATGTAATCGGTCTTTTCACTCATAACTATAAATTTGCCCCACAAAATTATAAGAAAAGTACGTCAAAAGCAAAACCCTTTGTAAAAAAGTATGCCATCTAATCGATTATTTCAATTAATAATTGTATTTTTGCAACAAGGTATATTATACCAAGACATAAGGATTGATATAAAAACACAGTGAAATGAAGATTTTTAGAGAATTATGCCTTACATTCCTGTTTGCTTTCATATGGAGCATGCAAGTTCAAGCGCAGGAAAATCAGACATACATTATCCACACTATTCAAAAGGGTCAAAGCCTTTACTCTATTTCTAATATGTATGGCACTACCGTGGATGCTATTGTAAAATTAAACCCCGGTAGTGATCAGATAATCGTTGAAGGAAGACAATTGAAAGTGCCACGCCCAGATGAGATTACTGCTGAAGGTACTTATCACACTATACAACAAGGTGAAACTCTTTATGGACTTGGGCAAAAATACAAAGTGTCTGTTAAGTCCATTCTTGATGCTAATCCCGGCTTAAATGAAAAGAATTTCCGTTTCGGGCAAGTGGTCAATATTCCTAAAAGCAATGCTGAGAAAGCAACAGATACCACCAAAGAAACTACTGAAGTTCAAGCTAATACAATTGATAATCCTAAAGCGCAGCAAGGGATACCAGGCCCCGTACAGAGCAGATGTAAAGAAATGCACAAGGTGGCCCGCAAAGAAACGATTTACAGTATAGCTCGCATGTATGGCATTAGTGAGCAAGAATTGCTGGATGCGAACCCAGAAATTAGTAATGCTAAGAAACTGAAAAAAGGCAAATTGCTATGCATCCCCTATCCTAAAGCTAAACAAAATGAGCAGCCTAAGGAAGAAAAGATTCCTACTAACGCTGAGCTATTTAACGAGAACAAAGTTGCAGACCATAACATTAGCGTGATCAAAGCTGCTGTTATTTTACCACTTGTTCCTAATGAGAAGAGTAAAGCTGAAAGTGCGCGCATGCTTGAGTATTATCAGGGCTTCTTGATGGCGGTTGATAGCCTTAAACGTACTGGTACATCGATCGACTTATATACTTATGACTCGGGCTCTACCGTAGAAAGTGTTAATGCTATTTTAGCAAAACCAGAGATGCGAAGTATGCATATCATCTTTGGTCCGCTATACACAGAGCAAATTAAGCCTATGGCCGATTTCGCTAGCAAGAACCACATTCGCTTGGTTATTCCTTTCACGAGTCGCGACAATACAGTGTATCGCAATCCTGAGATCTATCAGATTAATACGCCTCAATCATATCTATATTCAGAAGTATATGAGCACTTTATGCGTCAATTCCCTAGGGCTCACGTAATTTTTTTAGATGCCACTAACGGTGCAGAAGATAAAGCCGAATTCATAAAAGGCTTCCGAGAAGAATTGACAAGTAAAAAGATGCCATTCACTAACTTGAGCGAAGATGCTACTTCAGAACAGATGTTGGCTGTTGTACAAAAAGATAAAGCAAATGTATTTGTTCCTACATCTGGAAGCAATACAGTTTTAATTAAGACATTGCCTCAACTTACTGCTATGGTAAATGATTCTCTTTACAAAGAAAACATCAATGCAGAAGTACATCTATTTGGTTATCCTGAATGGCAAACCTATACAAAGGATCACTTGTCGGCATTCTTTGACCTTGATACTTATTTCTATACCTCATTCTATACGAACAATTTGTTGGCTGCTCCACGCAAGTTTAATGTAAATTACCGTCACTGGTATGGAAAAGATATGGAAGATCGTTATCCAAAATACGGCATGCTTGGCTTTGATACTGGTTATTTCTTCTTAAAGGGGTTGGCATTATATGGTTCTGGTTTGGAGAACAACTTGCAAAAAATGAGACTTACACCCATACAAACGGGCTTTAAATTTGAGCGTGTGAACAACTGGGGTGGATTTATCAACAAAAAAGCGTTCTTTGTGAGATTTACCCCTAATTTTGAACTCATTAAACTTGATTTTGACCAATGAAATGGTGGCGTAGCATAGTGCTTTTTACAATACTGACGTGTCTCACTACAGGTGCTTCGGCTCAAGTTGGCGACTTGTTGAATAATTTTTCTGTGGGTGTAAATGCTGGTGTCAATCTAAATAGCGCTCAGTTCAGTCCTACAATAAGACAAAGTCAGCTGATAGGCACCGTTTTTGGCATAACTGGTCGATATATTTCTGAAAAATATTTTGGTATGACGTGCGGTGTGCGTTTGGAAGTAAACTACTCACAGCATGGTTGGAAAGAATTTATGGAAGGATTCGATGACCTGCAATTCCAACGCACGCTTAATTACATTGACATTCCTTTTTTGGCACATTTAGCTTTTGGAAAAAAGTTTCAATTCTTTATAGACGGTGGTCCTCAAATTGGTTTCTACCTCAACGATAAGAGTAAGATTGAAGGTGATTGGGAAAGTTTGACAGATGTTATAGTTGCGCAACACACACTGAACATAAAGCATAAATTCGACTACGGTATTGCTGGTGGTTTAGGCATCGAACTAAAGACTAAAAAAGCAGGAAATTTTCTTTTGGAAGGGAGGTATTACTATGCACTGTCTGACTTTTTTGGAAACGAAAAACAAGATATTTTCGGTCGTTCTGCCAATACAACTATCAGCATTAAGCTTTCATATCTGTTCGATATAACGAAATGAAGATATAACGATATAAATTCTATACATTATGAAGGTAGGTTATGCATATAGCAGTGAAATTGAGCAAGCGCTTGACCAACAAGTGAAGCGGTTGCAAGAATTAGGGTGCGAACGCATTTATCAAGAAAAACTTTCTGGTGTACGAGCAGAAAGACTTAAGCTAAAAAAATGTATTAACAGTTTACGTGCTGGTGACACACTTATTGTTTGTCGCCTTGAACGCTTAGGTAATAAAGTAGAAAAAGTATTGTTAATGCTCAACGAACTGGTAAATATGAATGTTACATTTATTTCGTTAGATGATAACTTTAACACAAATGGACTTACCGGGCAAGTGTTAGCACATATTACACAAGCTTTGATGACTCTTAAAAATGACGTATTTAAAGCGCGTGTATCAGAAGGTCGTAAGGAAGCTGAAAGAAAGGGCGTGAAGTTTGGACGCAAGGAAGGAAGCGTGAATAAACGTAACAAAAACAAGCCTCAACAATGCAGACAACTGTATGATAATGGTTTGCCTGTTAGCCGCATCATGGCATTGCTGAATATTCGCAGTTATTCTACCGTATATCGATATCTACGTCAAACAGGCGTTTATCCTACCACTAAAGGTGCAGAAAAGAAACCTTCTACAAAACTCTCAAAGAAAGAATTACTAAAATTCAAGAAAGAAGTTTACGACAGTAGTCATCAACTCGATTTATTCTGACACCACATACAAATAAGTCTTTGTAATATTATGGTTATAAGAGAAAAAATTAATAATATGGTAGAGACAAATAGTGATCTACTTTATTCTCGTATATATGACTGGTTTATGATGTTTATGATCTTTGCCGGAATTTTTCCCCTTATGTTTAGAACTCAAAACATCACATTCTGGCTAATGGATTTTGCTTCAGGCATCTGTTTTACGATAGATTATGTATTAAGATGGATAACAGCCGACTTACGATCAAAACGTAAACCATGGGTGGCTTTCCTTATTTATCCGTTTACCCCAATGGCCATCGTCGACCTCATTTCTATCTTACCAACTTTCACAGTTTTAAGTTCAACCTTTAAAATTGCCAGGGTTTCGCGCTTACTCAAAATTATTCGTGTAGTGAAGGTTATCCGCTACTTTGAGCCGTTGGGCATAATTTTGGCCGTTATTCGCCGTCAAAGCAAAATACTGTTTACGGTGCTTTCATTAGCCTTATTTTATGTGTTTGTTACAGCACTCATTATGTTCAATGCTGAATTAGAGATCAACCCTGAAACAGGTGAATTTGTGTTTAATAATTTCTTTGAAGCCTTCTATTGGTCTGCTTGCACACTAACAACTGTAGGCTATGGTGACTTCTATCCTATATCCTCCACGGGTCGCATTATCAGTATAATTTCATCTATTGTGGGCATAGCCATTATTGCACTACCATCGGGCATTATAACAGCTGGCTATACGGATGAATTAAATCAACGACGCGATAAAAAAAGCAAAGAAAAAACAATAGAAATTACCAACAATGAATAAAATATTGCAGGGCAATGGTAATAATTATCATTTGCAGCTCTGTCAATCGATTGATACGTATAGCTACCTTCATATCATTGGTTGTAAGCAGACGATCATTACTACCTATATAGGGTTTATCAAACAATTCGCCAAAATAGATGTGAGGGCCACCAAACCGACAATCTAAAATACCCGCTAGAGCCGATTCTGGATAGCCCGAATTAGGACTGGCATGACAAGAACCATATTTTTTTACAAAAAGTAAGAGACTAGGACGACCAGATGCTATCACCATCAACAAAGCAGTTAAACGAGCAGGAATATAATTGGCCACATCATCCAGTCTTGCTGCAAAACAGCCAAAATGTAGATAACGCTCAGAATGATAACCAATCATACTATCAAGGGTATTTACCATCTTATAAGCCATCATGCCAGGAACTCCTAAAAGAATATACCAAAACAACGGAGCAATAACTCCATCACTTAAATTTTCGGCAAGAGTTTCCAATGCAGCTTTTCGTACTTCTTGCTCAGAAAGTTGAGTAGTGTCACGACCAACAATACGTGCCACCTGTTGCCTGCCTTCTTCCAGCGAACGATCTAATGCAAAAAACACATCACGCACCTCGCGAATTAAAGTGGTACCTGCTAAACAATAAAATATTAATAAAATCTGTAACACAGAATTAAGCCAAGGAGATAAAATGGCACATAGTTGAAGGATACACTGCGTACAGAAAAAGACCAACAAGACAAGAAAAACAGCGAGCAAAAAACCTTTGATTTTTCGGTATGTACCCTTATTAAGGGCATGTTCACCTTTCGAAATCATCTTACCAAAAAGCACGATGGGATGAGGTAACCACGAGGGGTCTCCCAAACAGCGATCTAACGTATAACCAGCTAGAACATTGATTATTGACGATGGAATGATGAACATGTCTTCCTCCTTTATTTATTCAATTATCCACTTTTGAATTGCCTCTACCAATTTGTCATTCTCTTCTGGTTTCTGTGCTGCTATACGGAAGAAACGGGCATCAAGGCCCTCAAAATTAGATGCGTCGCGAATAAGAATTCCGTATTCATTAGCTAACCAATTTTTTAAAGCTGATGCTTTACCATAACGCAATTGGACTAACATAAAATGTGTAGAAGTTTCCCACACTTGTAGTGCACCGAGTGCATTAAGATTATCTCTTAAGCGTTGAGCTTCACGAAGATAAGAATCTACTGAAGGTAAGCCTTCTATATCGTTATGCAACAAATAATGCCCAGCTTCGATAGCTAAAGCATTGACCGACCAGGGCATTTTATAAGTCCGAAGGTGCCGCATTATATGGGGAGCAGCCGTAATATACCCCAATCGCAATCCTGGCACACAATAGCGTTTGGTAAGGCTATGGAGTAACAAGACATTCTCGAATTTCATTGCCTCAGATGCTGTAAACAAAGGTTGTTGTACAAAATATTCATAAGATTGATCTATTATAAACAACACTTGTGGATTGGCTTCTATCAATGCTTGAAGATAAGTATTGGGAACTAAGTTACCAGTAGGATTATTGGGATTGCAAAGCCATAATATACGCACTTCATCATCAAGAAGATAATGTTCTCGTTCACTTGGAAGTTGCCACAAAGCCCCCACCCTAGAACTATTCATTACGCAAGCATCAGCATATTCACGAAACGTTGGCTGGAGTACCTGGGCGTATAAGCCTCTATAAGCATGAGCAATGAGGTAAATGGCTTCGGTAGCCCCATTAGTTACCAATACAGAATCTTTATTTATATGGAGTAAGTCAGCTAATTCTGCTTCCAGCGAGAATGCTTCAGGTTCTGGATAAGAGTTTATCACTTCCATTCGATCATGTAAGTAAGCATACAAACCTTTTAAATTAGCATGAGCATAAATGTTTGAGCTGAAATTTATTACTATTTCATGCTGGAAGTGATAACTGTCGTCTCCGTGTCCTTCAATCATGATTCATTAATATTTGATAGACTTTATCTATGTCAACATGCCGACGAATATGCTCAGCTAATTTGTTGTACTGCTCTTCTTTGAATGCTTGATAGTCAAAAGGCTTTGCCGCTTGCTCCATCTTTTTACCCCATGGTTGCAATAAAAAATCAATGAAAGCAGTATTATCTAATATCCCATGAATGTATGTACCCATGCATTTAGCATCTACATAATAACCGTCTTTATGACCATCAACAAATACATTCAAAGGTGAATATAGTGCATCTTTTATGACATTCGTCTCTCCCATATGGATTTCGTATCCTTTCATCTTTTCAGATGACACATCAGCTACTGCCAATCGAAAAACATCCTGACGAGTAATCTTTTCTCCTGTCATCGAAGTACTAATAGGCAGCAATCCCAACCCAGGCAATCTTTCTATAGTACCTTCCACATGATCAGGATCAAGCACCTCTGTTCCCATCATCTGATAGCCTCCACAAATACCTAAGACAGAAGCACCTTCACGATGAGCCCGAATAATAGCTTGCGCCACACCGTTTCTTCGAAGTTCATATAAATCATCTATAGTACTTTTACTCCCAGGTAAAATAATGATATCGGCTTTCAAAATGTCTTCCGTATTATTAGTATAAAAAAGGTGCACCCTTTGGTCGTGTTCCAATACGTTGAAATCGGTAAAATTACTCAAATGTCTCAGCAAAACTACCGCCACATTCACCTTACCCTGCTGGGCCTGCATAGATTTCGTAGCCAAATCCACACTATCCTCTTCTTCTATATAAATATCTTTATAATAAGGCACTACACCTAATACTGGCACTTTGCATAATTCTTCCAACATGCTCACGCCACTTTCAAACAAGCGCAAATCACCTCGGAACTTATTAATGATAATGCCTTTTATATACTTTCGCTCTTCTGGGTTTAGCAAAGCTATAGATCCATAAACACTAGCAAACACTCCACCGCGATCAATATCACCTACCAATATAACGTCGGCACCAGCATGCATAGCCATGGGTAAATTCACTAAATCACTATCACGCAGGTTAATTTCAGATATGCTGCCAGCTCCCTCCATCACGATGGGATTATAGTGATTAGCCAATCTGTCATAAGCCTCACATACAGCTTGGCGCAGTTCCTCTCGTCCTTCCTTGCGGAAATAGTCATAAGCATGCCGATTGCCAATAGGCTTTCCATTCAATACTACCTGACTGGTATGATCACTTTGTGGCTTCAACAGCAAAGGATTCATATCTGTGTGACAAGCAATTCCAGCTGCCTCAGCCTGTACGGCTTGTGCTCGTCCAATCTCAAGCCCTTCAGGGGTAGCATAAGAATTAAGTGCCATATTCTGCGCCTTAAAAGGTGCAGGATGATAGCCGTCCTGCCTAAATATTCGACAGAAACCTGCAGCAATGATACTCTTACCAACATCGCTGCCCGTGCCTGCAAACATGATGGGATGTAGATTGTTCATGCTGCAAAGATAGAGCAAACTAAAAACAGAACAAAATAAACTTAACTATTTTTTACTTTCAGATGCTGGTCACCTCATTAATGATAAAAAGACTCTTTTTGCAAAAAACTAAATAAAAACTTTGCTATGTCTTTTTCTTGTACTATCTTTGCAAACGGAAATGGCAAGCCTTTGTATTTCGTACTAGGCTTTAAGGGAATCAGGTGAAAAACCTGAGCTGTTCCTGCAGCTGTAATCCTCAAAAATAAAGTGGTCTGCTTCCACAAGTGTCACTATTGTTATTGCAATGGGAAGGCCAAGCAGACGGAGGAGAGCCAGAATACCTACCTTTTCCAAACTGATTATGACAGAGCTCCCAGGTAAGGAGTAATGAATGTCACTTTATAAATTTATATGAGATTTAGACATTTCATTTTAACAACAGGCTTATGTCTGGTTTCCTTTTGTGTATCCGCACAAAGCATCATTGAGAACAAGACCACCGAGGAATTGTCAATGATGCTTGACGAGGTTGTGGTAACGGGTACTGGCACGGAACATTTGTTGAAGGATGTACCAGTTCAGACAGAGGTTATCAATCGTAAAATGTTGGAGAATTATGGTGGCAAGAGTTTGCAAGACATGCTTCTGATGCTTACCTCTTCGCTCGACTTTAATCAGGATGATATGGGTAGTCAAATTCAGATGAATGGACTTGGCAACGGCTACATCCTTATTCTTATCGACGGTAAGCGCATTCATGGTGATGTTGGCGGTCAAAATGACTTAGGTTTAATTGACCCCAGCAACATTGAAAAAATTGAAATAGTAAAGGGCGCGTCCAGTGCACTTTATGGAAGCGATGCAATAGCTGGTGTAATTAATGTCATCACTAAAAAACACGATGAAGGTTTATTGCTCGAAAACACCACCCGCATAGGTTCTTATGGCGATGTGCGTCAGCATAATGGCATAGGTTTCCGCATCGGTCGTTTCCAAAGTTATACTAACTTCCAACTACAACACACAGATGGGTGGCAAAACACTGCTACAGAATATACAACATCAAGTGAAAAACCTGTAACTGATAGTAAGAACAAAACAGTAAACCGCTATACCAATGCCCAAATAGCTCAAAAGTTTACTTATGACATAGGCGACTTGCTACAACTCTATGCGGAAGGAAGTGCTTATTGGAAACACATCTATCGACCTAGTGGCAAATACGCACATTATGATGTAAAAACCTATGATTTGGAATATCATAATTCATCGGCAGCTATTGGTGCCAAATACAAACTTAACGCTACCGACCAAATAACATTGGATGTTGACTGGAACCGTCATGCTTATTATTACCATTTTACTGATACTACTTTGGTTGATGGATATCTCTTTGGAAAATTTACCCACTACTATCCTATGTTTCCAGAGGAACACGGTCTGCAAAGTGACCAACAACGCACCATGGTTAATCTGAAAGGTGTGTTCGAGTTACCTCTTGAAAATCGTTTAAGTGTGGGCTTAGAGTGGAGGTACGACTGGTTACATGCACCAATGCGTGTAGATGGTGAAAAAGTTAGTGATTGGACTGGAGCTATTTATGTGCAAGATGAATTTAACTTGTTAAACTGGTTGAACATAACGGCAGGACTCAGGGTGAATAAAAACCAAAACTTTGGAATGAAACTTACGCCAAAGATTTCGGCTATGCTCAGTAAGGGCAATTTCCGTCTGAGAGCTACTTGGAGTGAAGGCTTTAAATCGCCAACTCCCAAGGAACTATATTATAGATATATCAGGGAAATGAGTGGTTCCTATCTTTATTTGGGTAATACAGAGTTGAAACCACAGACCTCAGATTATTTTTCATTGGGTGCAGAGTATTCATGGAATGGCTTTTATTTCAACGTAACGGGTTATTACAACAAGCTTGACAAAATGATTAACTTGGTAACCATTCCTAATTATAAAGCCCCTGCTGAATATCAGGTTGCCTATGAACTGAAGAAAACACGTCAGTACCAGAATATGGAAAATGCCAAGACATACGGTGTAGATGTAACCTTGCGCTACGCCAACAAGAACTGGACAGCAGGCATTGGCTACAGCTGGCTTGACAATGAAGCGAACGTGTATGATACGAGCAAAGATACAATGCGTAAAGTAATCATTGATGGTACCGCTCACCACAAAGCTAATGCGTATGTTACATGGAAACATAAATTCAGTGATGCATATAATTTTGGTATTGGTATTTATGGGCGCATGAGTAGCAAGCGTTATTACCAGACTGATGGAAATGGTAAAGGTTATCAAATTTGGCGCATCAACACCAATCATGATTTTGGCAAGGGCAAAACAATGACCTATCACGTAGAAGCTGGTGTTGATAACATCTTTAATTACCGTGATACCACCCCTCACGGTAGGCATTTAGGAACTACTTCTCCTGGTACTACTGTTTATGCGTCGATCACGATTAAGTTCAGCAGAGGAAAGAAAACAAATAACAAGTTTAACTCAAAATTAAATACTAATGAAGAAGATTAAATTTTTAATGATGGCCATGATGGCTGTGGTCCTTGCAGGGACTTTCTCTTCTTGCAAGAAAGACGAAAAAATCGTTGAAGTAGAGAAAGAAGTTGAAAAAATTGTTGAGGTAGAGAAAAAAGTAGAAGTTCCGGTTGATAATGCTTATAGCCGTTACCTCAATGCTGTTG
>JAIKZS010000051.1 GCA_024682035.1 Bacteroidaceae bacterium | reverse complement strand
TATAAAGATCCTGATGAACTAGACTCTGAAATAGGTACTTGGCGCGCGCCAAATGCCGCCGAGCTGTCGTTGATGATGCAGTATCTACGTTCTAAAGATGCAAATGGCATTCCGAATGATCCTAAGCCGTCTATGTTTTTTGCTAACGATAATGCTAGAGAGCCGCAGCCTTTTAGCAGTACTTCGTGGAACTGGGCTGGTGGCTATTGGATACGTCTTGTCGGCATCAGAAAAATTGATGATGGAAATTACCGTACACTTTATTTGAGTGATCCATATCAAGCGACTTTTGATAGTCAAGGGAATGTCACTGCTGTAGGGGGTAACTGGATATATGATGTTGCTAATTTTGGATTGAGAGATGCTGTAGATATTCTGCTACGTTGTGTAAAAGATGTGGAAAAGAGTGAAGTTCCAGGATACTAATAGTCTTTATGCCGAAAGGTAGAATCGTAATACGTACCAAAAACGATATGCTATATCGACCCTGCTCGATATAGCATATCGAGATGCTACAATATAGCATATCGAGATACTACAATATAGTATATCGAAGCACTGCAATATAGTATATCGAATTGCAGGACTATTCCATAAGATTTTGTAGTATGATGAAAAAGAAAGAAGCACCAAAATGCTTTGATGCTTCTTATATTGGTCGGGGTGACTAGATTCGAACTAGCGACCCCACGCCCCCCAGACGTATACTCTAACCGGACTGAGCTACACCCCGAACTTTATTTGGCAATTCCGAAGAGAGAAAAATCACTTCGTAACCCAGAATTGCGGTGCAAATGTAGTGCCTTTTTTCTTATCATGCAAATTTTTTTGCTGAATTGTTTGTAGTTAACGTAACAATGCCTATCTTTGCGGCCATTATTCATCATAACAAGTAAACTATGAACAACGGAACGCCCACCTCCCCTTTTGCGGAAGATTCTACCCGCTTTAGCAGTCAACAAAGACTGCACCTTCATTCCCCTCGTAATATATTGTTAACATAACTTCCGCAAAGGTAAGGTGCGTTTTTATGTTATGTTATGTTATGTTTTTTTTTAACAATTAACAATGAATTACGATGAAAAAGATTTTAATAGGCTTAGCCTTTTGCTATGCCATTATCATGTTGCTGGCCTGTGAAAACCAGCTTACGACTCCAGAAATAAATAATGATAATAATGCTGAAGAACTGAAAGAAGTTACATTTAGTGTGATACACTTTGATCAGACGCTGAGGCAGATGGGTGTGGATGCAGATACGCGTGCCACGCTTAGTGGCAATGCTACTTACTTGAAAGTGGCCTTATTTGTGGGTGATACGAAACGCTATGAATTTGCACAAACATCCACCGATGAAGGATTTGGAACGATATCTGCCCAAGTAGTGCCAGAGAGTTATCAAATGGTGATGATAGCTTCAAAGGAGGAAATGACCATCGAGTCATTGACCAACATTCATCCTGCTGGCAGTAAACTGAATGACTCATTTTATTATTATGGAACGCTGACAAAGGCTAATTTGGAGACGGGTGCTGTGGCTGTTGGCCTGGATCGTATGGTAGCTCGTTTTGAATTCCAAACCGATGCAAAGCCGGCAGAGGTGAAAAAGCTGACTTTGGAACTGACAGGCGGTAGCATGACTTTTAATGCTGTGACGGGCTTGGGTGCAGAAAGTTCTACACAGACCAGTACTTTTGACATTAGTAGCTTGGCCGACAATGCTTCTATTCACTGTGGCATATATACTTTCCTGCCTTCTGCCGAAGCACAAGTGTCGGTGAAGGCTACTGCATATAATGCCAGTGATGCAGTGGTAAAATCATATACTTTTACTAATGTGCAGATGAAGCCTGCCTATAATACTTATTACAACGGTACTTTTTTTCAGATTGACGGTTCGTGGACCGTCACGATTAATAGCGTTGACTGGAATACCATCAATGTTCCATACAACCTAAACTCTCTGTAATAGAGTAGGGCAGGTGTCTGAAACCATGAGTGTGAGGGGGCTCTTAGTGATAGGTGCTCCCTCTCGTTTTTAAGCAATTCAACCAACTTTTGCACAGAGGAGTAGCTTTTATGCTTTTTATTTCGTAGCTTTGCGATGACTATTAAAACGAAGTGTTATGACTAACAATTTGACACCAGAAGATATTGTAGATGATGTGAAATTCTTACAACTATTGGCACGAAGTTTCCCTACAGTGGCAGCTGCCAGCTCGGAGATTATTAACCTGGAAGCGATATTGAACTTACCGAAGGGTACAGAGCATTTCCTGAGTGATGTGCATGGCGAATACGAGGCGTTTCAGCATGTGCTGAAAAATGCGTCGGGTACTGTAAAACGCAAGGTGAATGAAATTTTTTCTCACTCCTTGCGCGACCAGGAAATGAAAGACCTGTGTACGTTGATATATTATCCGGAGGAAAAGCTGAGGCTGGTGAAGAAGCAGGAGGCTGAGTTGGAAGACTGGTACCGAATTACGTTGAATCGCTTGGTGAAGGTGTGCCAGAATGTATCGTCGAAATATACGCGCTCGAAGGTGCGAAAGGCCTTGCCAAAGGACTTTGAGTACATCATACAGGAGTTGCTGCATGAGTCGAGCATCGACCCTAATAAAGAGGCTTATTTGGAAGTGATTATCAGCACCATTATTTCTACCCGTCGCGCCGATGCTTTTATTGTGGCCATGTGCAACTTGATACAGCGGCTCTGTATCGATTCGCTGCATATTGTGGGTGATATCTTTGATCGAGGGAATGGGGCGCATATTATTATGGATACACTGTGCGAATACCACAACTTCGACATACAATGGGGGAACCACGATGTGTTGTGGATGGGAGCCGCTGCAGGCAATACTGCATGCATAGCTAATGTGATTCGCATGTGTATGCGCTATGCTAACCTGGCAACATTGGAAGATGGTTACGGCATCAACCTGTTGCCACTTGCTACCTTCGCGATGGATACCTATAAGGAAGATCCATGTATGCAATTCCAACCTTTGTTGAGCGAAACGCCTGGCAGTAAGCCAGATGAGAAAACGTTGCGACTAATAGCCCAGATGCACAAGGCTATTACCATCATACAGTTTAAGTTGGAGGCCGAAATTATCCACCGTCATCCTGAATATCAAATGGATGATCGTTTGTTGCTGGACAAGATAGATTTCGAGAAAGGCACCATCAGATTGGGAGACAAAGATTATCAGATGTTGGACTCTTTTATGCCAACTGTTGATCCTGCCCACCCGTATGTGCTAACCGACGAAGAGCGTGACATCATGGACAAGATTGTGGCTTCGTTCCTGAACAGTGAGAAGTTGCGTAAGCACATGCACTGTTTATACTCGAATGGCAGTATGTATTTGGTCAGCAACAGTAACTTGCTGTTCCATGCCTCAATTCCGTTGAATGCTGATGGCTCTTTTAAGCATGTGAAGATAGGACAGAAGGAGTATTGGGGCAAAAACTTGCTGCAGAAGGCCGACCGTATGTTGCGTAGTGCTTACTATGAATACCACGACAAGCAGCGAAAGCGCGAGGC
>JAIKZS010000046.1 GCA_024682035.1 Bacteroidaceae bacterium | reverse complement strand
ACTAACAACTAATCATCTTTTTCTCATTTTCTTGTTTAAATACTTGGGAACGGCGTCTCAATAACCAATAGACTATAACCAATAAACTATCAATTAATTCCTAAAGACTAGTCCGTCGCCAAAGCAATCAACAATGATAGGTTTGTTGCGATCAATCTGCTCACCCAGTAACTTGCGAGACAACTCGTTCAGCATATAATCCTGGATGGCACGCTTAACAGGACGAGCGCCGAACTCGGGATCATAACCCACCTGAGCCAGGTAGTTTAGGGCATCGTCAGTAACCTGCAACTCTACACCGTTCTCGTGCAACATGCGTTTCACACCGTTTAACTGCAGATTAACGATCTGTCGTATCTCGCTCTCGCTAAGCGGAGTAAACATGATGGTGTCGTCAATACGGTTCAGGAACTCAGGGCGGATTTGCTTTTTCAGCATATCCATGACAACACGCTTCGTCTCGGTCAGCAGTTGTTGTTTGTTGCTGCTGTTCAGTTGCTGCATCTGACTCTGGATATAGCTGCTTCCCATATTAGAGGTCATGATAATGATAGTATTCTTGAAGTTCACTGTACGGCCTTTATTGTCGGTCAAGCGACCATCATCCAATACCTGCAACAAGATGTTGAACACATCAGGATGAGCTTTTTCAATCTCATCGAACAGCACCACTGAGTAGGGTTTGTGGCGAACTGCCTCGGTAAGCTGGCCACCTTCTTCGTAACCAACATAGCCCGGAGGTGCTCCGACCAAGCGTGAAACAGTGAATTTCTCCTGATACTCACTCATATCTATTCGCGTCATCATGCTTTCGTCATCGAACAAGAATTCGGCCAACGCCTTAGCCAACTCGGTTTTACCTACACCGGTGGTACCTAAGAACAGGAATGAACCAATAGGTCGCTTGGGGTCTTGCAGACCAGCACGGCTGCGTCGAACAGCATCGGAGATAGCCGTGATAGCCTCGTCTTGCCCAATGACACGCTTGTGCAATTCGTCTTCCAAGTGCAACAGTTTCTCGCGTTCACTCTGCATCATCTTACTTACAGGAATGCCTGTCCAGCGAGCCACTACCTCAGCAATATCTTCGTCGTCAACTTCCTCTTTAATCATGGCTTTGTCGCCCTGCAACTCGTGCAGTTTTTGTTGCGTTTCCTCAATTTCTTTGTTCAGGTTCTGCAACTTGCCGTAACGAATTTCGGCCACCTTCCCATAATCGCCTTCACGCTCAGCACGCTCAGCCTCGAACTTCAAGTTCTCAATTTCAACCTTGTTCTGCTGAATTTTGTTCACCAGCGTCTTTTCGCTCTGCCACTTAGCTTGGTACTGACTCTCTTGTTCTTTGAGTTCGGCCAGTTCCTTGCCAATCTGCTCCAGCTTAGGCGTATCGTTTTCACGCTTGATGGCCTCGCGTTCAATCTCTAACTGTTTGATTTTTCGTGTAATTTCATCTAATTCCTCAGGAACAGAATCAATCTCCATACGCAATTTTGCTGCAGCCTCGTCCATCAGGTCAATGGCCTTATCGGGCAAAAAACGATCGGTGATGTAGCGGTTACTCAGCTCCACAGCAGCAATAATGGCATCGTCCTTGATACGCACATGATGGTGGTTCTCGTAACGCTCCTTCAGTCCGCGTAAAATAGATATGGTGTCCAAAGTGCTTGGCTCGTCCACCATCACCACCTGGAATCGACGCTCCAGCGCCTTGTCCTTCTCGAAATACTTTTGGTATTCGTCGAGGGTAGTGGCACCAATGCTGCGCAACTCACCACGGGCCAGGGCAGGCTTCAAGATGTTGGCGGCATCCATGGCACCTTCGCTCTTACCGGCACCCACCAAGGTGTGGATTTCATCGATAAACAAGATGATGTTGCCGTTGGACTTGGGGACTTCGTTGATGACTGCCTTGAGTCGCTCTTCAAACTCACCCTTGTACTTGGCACCGGCGATAAGGGCACCCATATCCAAAGAATATACTTGCTTGTTCTTCAGGTTCTCAGGCACATCGCCTCGCAGAATACGGTGGGCAAGACCTTCTACAATGGCCGTTTTACCCGTACCTGGTTCACCAATCAAGATAGGGTTGTTCTTGGTGCGTCGGCTCAAAATCTGCAGTACGCGACGAATTTCCTCGTCACGACCTATCACAGGGTCGAGCTTGCCACTGCGAGCAGCCTCGTTCAAGTTGATGGCATATTTGTCGAGCGACTGGTAGGTGTCTTCCGACGACTGTGAGTTGACCTTCTGGCCCTTACGCAGTTCGTTGATGGCACTGGCCAGGTCTTTTTCGGTCATGCCAAAATCTTTCAACAGGGTAGATGCAGGACTGTTCACCTTGAGCAAGGCCATCAGGATGGGTTCGATAGACACAAACTCATCGCCCAATTTCTTGGAAATGTCCTCGGCCTGCTGTAGTACGGTGTTGGCCTCGCGACTGAGGTAGGGCTCGCCACCTTGCACCTTTGGCAATTTGGCAATTTCCTGATCCAGTCGTGCAGTAACCTGCTGTTCGTTCATGCCCAGTTTCTGGAAAATGAACTTGATGATGTTCTCGCCCGTGTGCATCACGCCTTTCAGCAGATGTACCGGCTCGATGGTCTGCTGTCCTTGGTTTTCCACCAAGTTTACAGCCTCTTGCACAGCTTCTTGTGCTTTGATTGTATAATTTTTAAAGTTCATACTAAAATCTCCTTTCTTTTGTGTTTAGTTGATT
>JAIKZS010000056.1 GCA_024682035.1 Bacteroidaceae bacterium | reverse complement strand
AGGGTTTACGATAATTGACCAGCTCTTCTGAGATAACAATTCTATATTTGTTGATGAATTTACCGTTTGGAGTAATGGTAATTCTTGATTTTCCCAGATTTAAGTTGTCTGTCTTTAAATGCTTAAGCCAGGCATGATTGGCCTTCTCAGCCATATAAAGGAACAAACGTTTCACTTTTTTGGATGTACATATCTCTAACAGTGATTGGACTAATTCCGGACGCAAGTTTGTAAGATTTTCCATCATATAATAGATGTCCATCAGAGAAGTAAAAGCTTCAGGTAGGTTCAAACACTCCAATATTGCTCGCTCAGGAGTTGATACCAGCAATTCTCTTTGATGTATGGTTATCTTTTCTACACCTAACAGCGACTTTTCGATGAAAGGAGCAGAGGTGTACCTGATGGTCATATCCCATTCTCTTTTCAGCAACCAATTGGGCAATTTGTCGTTTTTGTCAGTTAACAAATAGGCTGTAGGCTTCTCCATGGACAGGTAGTGTGAATATCCTCTTAAATCAAAGGCCGAGAAGGCTCCTACTATACATTGCTTTCCAAGTTGTGTATTGTAGGAAGATATGATGGCCAATAAAGCTGGTGTAGTTCCATGCAGTTTATATACCCCTTTTGATATACGTTCGATTTCCCCACTTTTGATGTAAGCATATAGTTCATCCAAGTCTATTCCCTGACTTTCCAGCCAAGAACTAAAAACGACCGAATCATGGGGTAGAGACGCTAGTATCTCCCGCATTTCTTTTGCCATCTCCTTTAATTGTTATTGATTTTGAAGATAAATTTTTTGCAAAAATAGGAAATTCATTTAATCTTACCAAACTTTATGCACGAAAGCGTATTTTTTTTTCGTACTTTTTCTTTTTGCTTGATTTATCATGATATTCAAAATAATTTTTATAAGTAAGGATAGAGGAGGGGGGTATCAGCAAGGCGCAAAAATGCAGGTTTATTGGGAGGTTTTGCCAGTGGCGGCTAAAAAAAACAAAGAGTACGGTCATTCATTCCGTACCCTTTGTTGAGTATCAAAGAGGTGCAGTCTTCCAGCATTGGAAGTCACCATCAAAATTATTTTACAGTCAGCAGGGCCGTCTTGACATCACGACTGTTAGGACCCACCATGATTTCAAAATCACCAGGCTCGCAAACATATTGCAACTCGTGGTTGTAATATTTCAAATCTTCAGTAGAAAGCTCGAAAGTGATGGTCTTGGTTTCTCCTGCCTTGATATCTACCTTCTGGAAGCCACGTAACTCCTTCACCGGACGGGTAGAAGTGCTGACTACATCATGAATGTAAAGCTGTACAATTTCCTTGCCATCCATGTTGCCCGTGTTCTTAACAGTAACAGTAGCCGTGAAATTACCACCATTTGCCACCTCAGCAGCCGACAGTTGCACGTCACTATATTCAAACGTTGTATAACTCAAACCATAACCGAAGGGGTAGAGAGGAGCATTCACCACGTCGATGTAATTACTGCGGAACTTCACATATTTCTCGTAGTCGCCATGAGGACGACCTGTGTTTTTATGATTATAGTAAAGTGGCAGCTGACCCACGGCGCGAGGGAAAGAAGTGGTAAGTTTGGCACTTGGATTCACATCACCAAACAGTACGTCGGCAATGGCATGACCAGCCTCAGAACCTTGTGACCAAGTGTTGAGGATAGCATCCATGTTTTCATCTTCCCAATTCAGTGTCAATGGGCGACCAGTGTTCAAAACCAGAACGATGGGCTTGCCAGTAGCCTTGAGGGCCTTCAGCAGTTCCACCTGCGCATCAGGAATAGAAATGTCAGCGCGAGAGGCACCTTCACCATTCATCATGGCATTCTCGCCCACGCAAGCCACAATCACATCCGCCTGACGAGCCTTTGCCACTGCCTCGGCCATCAGCGTAGCCTTGGGAGTGGTATGCACAGGAGCCGGCTTGAAGTCGGGCATGAACAGACCAATCAAACCATATTTGAGGTCGCTTTCCAACTGAGCGTCATTCAGGAACCAACTGCCTTCAGCATAACTCACGTTGTTGGGGTTGCTCACAGCATCTTTGATGCCTTGCAGAATGGTAACATTCTCATCGGCATGTGACGACATGCTCCAAGTACCTGACATCTCAGAAGCGTTGTCAGCCAAAGGACCCACCACGGCAATGCGGGCATTCTTCTTCAGTGGCAGTACGCCGTTGTTCTTTAACAATACCTGGCATTCTTGTGCCACCTGACGGGCAAAAGCCCTGGATTCAGCCGTAAACACCTCTTTCGCAGCACGGTCGGGATTCAGGTATTTGTAAGGATCTTGGAAAAGACCCAACTTATATTTGGCTTCCAAGATGCGACGACAAGCCTTGTCGATGTCGGCCTCGGTGATACGACCTTCGTCAAGCGACTTCTTCAAAGTGCCCACAAAGCCATCGCTGTTCATATCCATGTCCAAACCAGCTTGCAAAGAACGGGCAGACACTTCCTGCAAATCGCCGATGCCGTGTGCCACCTCTTCAATAACAGCTGTGGCATCGCTCACCACAAAACCTTTGAAACCATAAGTATCGCGCAACAAATCGGTCAGCAAATACTTGTTGGATGATGCAGGGATTCCCTCAAATTCGTTGAAAGAACTCATGAAGGAAGCAGCTCCCACCTTGGCAGCTTCAGCGTATGGACGCATAAAGCCATTCATGATTTCCTGACGGCCTAAATTCACCGTATTGTAGTCGCGTCCAGCTTCAGCAGCACCATAGAGTGCATAATGCTTGACGCAAGTCATTACTTCAGTAGAGTCATATACCGCATCGTGCCCTTGATAACCTAACACGTAAGCTTTGGCGATTTCTCCACCCAAATAGGGGTCTTCACCATTGCCTTCAGCAATACGTCCCCAACGAGCATCTCTGGCAATATCGACCATGGGGCTATACACCCAGTTGATGCCAGTGGCAGAAGCTTCAACGGCTGCAGTACGGGCTACCTTTTCCAACATCGGCATGTTCCAAGAGGTGGACATAGCCAATGGGATGGGGAATACGGTTTCGTGACCATGGATGATATCCAGACCGAAAATCAAAGGAATACCGTTCTTGGTTTGCAAAGCCAAGTCTTGCAACTCACGTAAAACGTTGACATTACTGATGCCATACATACCACCCATTTGACCAGCCATGAGTTGTTTCACATTCTCATCGTCGGTGTTTACCTTCTCGGCCGAACGGAAACCTGCATAGCTATGCAAATTCAGCTGACCAATCTTGTCTTCTACACTCATCTTCGACATCAAGTCGTTGATGAAGCGATCCATCTCTGCATCACCACTATTTGATGCAGAAGTGCAGCCCCCTAAGAGAGCTGCACCCATTGCAATAGTATAAAGAAATTTCTTCATAGTTACATTTTATGTAAGCATTATTTGTAAGCTGCCACACGTGCATCGTTGATGACACCACTCCAGTTCATACCGAATGCAAAGTCGTAGATGTTACCATCAGCATCTTTGTAGCAAACCATGTCGCGAGGAACGTCCTCGTTCTGCTGCTCAACGGTCTTCATGTCAGCAGGCATCTGCATAGGCAGCAAGCCAGAAGGCTCGTTCTTGCCACTGATGATATCAAAGATAGCCTGGTTTTGTACACCAAATGAAATCAGGATGGCATCAGCTTTGCCCTCGAATTCAGCAGGTACCACTGGCTTGCCAGTGTTCAACACCACGATAACAGGCTTGTTGCCCATAGCTGCCTTGGTGTCAAGAATAATCTTCAGGTCATCTTTGTTGCTGGTCTTCACTGACTTGCCTTTGTAAGTACGGTTGGTGAATTTCTCCAGTGGGTCGCCACCTGCGATACTGGTAGCACGAGCATAAGTAGCCGTGTAGTCGTTGTACTGCAAGCTAATAGGCACATAACCAGTACCACCACGCTTCACGTCATCAGTGCTGTAACCAACACCACTGTTAGGAGCCTGAACGAAGGCGATAGCGAAATCAGCCTGAGCTGGGCTATCCACCACTTCGAAGTATTTCTTCACGAGCTCAAGATTCACTGGGTCCACCCACTTGTCTTCACCGCTCATGCCAAAGAAACCTTGGCTCTGTACCATGTGGCGCTTAGGAATATAAACTTTCTTCTTGTCTTTTACAGGCAGGGTGTTGTTGTGGTTCTTCAACATCACCACTGATTTCAGCTGTGCCTCGTAACCAGCTTGCATGAACTCGCTCTTACCCAGGGTAGCTGTAGATTCAGCTGGATCCAGATAAGGATTCTCGAACAAACCAGTACGGAATACATTCAGCA
>JAIKZS010000027.1 GCA_024682035.1 Bacteroidaceae bacterium | reverse complement strand
TTCGTGCGGGTAAGTTCAAAACTCCTTTTACACATGCTTATCTTACAACTTTGGGGGAAACCCTGATGCCAGTGTTGCCTACTTCGCTCACAGCACCAGTTATCTTGCCTCATGCCTTGAATGCCGTTAATCCTAACTTTGGTACTGGTTTTGACTTGGGTATTGAAATACATGGTTTGCTGAATAAGGTAGGTTATGAAGTGGGTATCTTCAATGGTACTGGCGCTTCTGTCAATACGGCCGGTAAGACTTTCAGTGACGACTGGCACATTCCTTCTTTGTTGTATTCCGGTCGCATTACTTATATGCCTAAAGGTGTGATGCCTGCTACGCAAGGTAATCCTAAGCGTTTGAACGAAGACAAGATTTTATTTGGCGCATCGGCTTCTTTGAATGTCGAGAGTGAGAGTGAAAGTACCAACGATTTCCGTGCTGGTCTGGAATTCGCCATGCTTAAAGGCCGACTTTATTTGGCAGCAGAGGCATATTACATGCATGTGGGCTTTACCAAACGCATGAAAATTGACGAAGGTTACAACTATTGGGGTGGTTACATCCAGGCTGGTTACTTTGTGGCTCCTCGCGTACAAGCAGCTTTGCGTTACGATCTGATGGACCGTAACGGTACTGACTCGAAGGGTTTGTTGAACATGCCTGCTGTGGGTGTGAACTATTTCTTCCCCAACAGTAATGTGAAATTGCAGGCCATGTATCAGTATATCGGTCGCACTGGTCACGCCAGACAGCTGGATCGCGATATCGATAACTTAGGATTAGCAACACATTCAGCAACAGTTATGCTGCAATACTCTTTTTAATTGATGATTATGAAGATTGACTTTACGAAAATAGCGTGTTCGCTCATGTTGTTGGGACTTGCTTCTTGCGACGATGGCAGACTCTATGAGGAGGAAACACCCATATCGCCCGAAGGGCGTATGGTGACGCTTACCGCCAAACTCACTGGTCTTGCCTCGTGGCCTGATCCATCCATGTATGTGGTATTGGCAGGCTTTAACGACGATAGCGATTATGCATTGATCAATAAATCGGTGCCTGTGCCAGAAACCGATGGAGAAGAGGTGACCATACAGTTGTCGGGCATCAAGGAGAATGTCACACGTGTGGAACTGTGTGTCATTAACCGACTGAGGCGACATATTTTGGGATTCTATACCATTGACGAGAATACTCTGTTGGGCAGTAATGATATAAAGGTGGATGTAGGAGCATTGAATGTTGGTATGTATCATACTATACAGGATAGGGTGTTTAACGCTTCTTGCGTGAACTGCCATGGAGCTGCCTCCTCAGCAGCTGCTGGTCTGTATCTTACAGCTGAGAAAAGTCATGCGGCTATTGTGGGTATGCCTTCCAAAAAAATACAGGGTATGAATTTAGTGGAACCAGGTAATGCTGCTAAAAGTGCATTGTACGAAGCCTTATCTACTGATGTAAGCATTACTGGTGCTTGGCACTATAACCATACGGGTGAGGTAGTTGACGATGATATTCTGTCAATGATACGACAGTGGATAACACACGGAGCAAAAAAGGATGAATAGTTTAGAAAATAGAGTAAAAAGTTTGATGATGGATAAAATGATGTTTGACAAGGCGAGTGTTGAGGTGTATGAATTTAAGGCAGAAGGGGGCGTGAACGAGTATCACCTGATGGTGCATGTGAGCGATCCTATGCTGACTTATCAGGAGCAGGTAACTGCTTTACTGACTGCCTACGATGGAGTGTTGGCCAAGTTGCCAAACGCAGTGGCTATATTCAAACGCTATTTCCTGAGCGATGCTGCTAACCAAGCCGATTTGTTGTTGGCCATGACTACCGAGGGCATGGATTGTGCCTTGTCATTGGTGCAACAACCTCCGTTAGATGGTACCAAGATTGCTCTTTGGGCCTATTTATTACAAGGTGATGTGCTGACTAAAACCTTACCAAGTGGCATGTTGGAAGTGGAGCATGGCGCTTACCGTCATTTGTGGACAGGTAGTAACACCAATCAGGCAGCTAATTCTGAATACCAGACTCGTTTGTTGCTCAATGATTATGTGATGAACCTCACACCCAATAAATGTACATTGGCCGACAATTGCATTCGCACTTGGTTTTTTGTGCAAGATATTGACAATAAATATGCTGGTATGGTCAAGGCTCGCAATGATGTGTTTGTTACCCAAGGACTTACCGATAAGACGCATTATATTGCCAGTACGGGCATTGGAGGAAGAACGGC
>JAIKZS010000089.1 GCA_024682035.1 Bacteroidaceae bacterium | reverse complement strand
GCAGGCGATAGTGACCAGGATCCAATTCCACTTTCATAGATTCTACGTTGTTGGTAGAAGAAGTCAGTGGCCTTTCCCAATCGTCACCCCAAATCATTACCGTCATACCATTAGGCCGTGTACCGAAATACTTGAGCCAGTCAACATCAATACGAATCTGAGCTTTGGTAGGCTCCATCACCTCCAGTTGTCGGCGGTCGCAAGCTGTGACTAACAGCAGCAATGACAACAAAATGGACAATGGATTATACTTTACAACCTGTCTCATTTGCGCCTCCTTTCTGGCCAGAGCCATACTAAAGAGAACTTCAGCTTGGTAGGACCAACGTAGCTAAAATGCTCGTTGCGTTGCCAAATAAGGTGGGTGTCGTCAAACATACCCACATAATGGCGATACGGTCCCGACAGCCAACCGGCAGCGGCACTCACCTCCATGTTGAAGTTGCGCCCAATGCGCCACGTGTAGCCCACGCTCAGGCCCAAGGAAGTAAATTCACCCTGGTTGCCCTTGCTCTTCCACTCCAAGTCGTACTTGCCACCGGCAGCATAAACGCCCAAGAAGAACCCAGTAATGGGGCGGTTGGGGTTTTTGCTGTGCGTTAGCCAGTAACGGCCTTCCAAACCTATATTGAGCACTTCGAAGGCACGACTGTTGCTGCGCCATACGTACCAAGGAAACCACACTTCGGCCATCAGACTGAAGCGATGACGCTTGCCAAACCAGCGTTCTACCTCAATGTTGGGGGCCAAGGCTGCATCAAACAGCAGGTTGGTCTTTACCGCCAAGCGCCAGGGACCTTCATATATAATATTAGGTGTAGGTGTAGGCGTAGGCTCCACAACTGGTTCGGGTTGCACCTCGGGCTCAGGTTCCGGCTGTGATACAGGCTCAGTCGCTGGTTGCGGCTCTTCGGGCTCCGGCTGCTCCACCACATCATAATAGATGCGCATGTAGCCGGCCACACGCTGGGCAACAAACAGATGGTTGAGCATGTATTCATACACCTTGCCATCCATGAGGTCCTTGATGCGACGTTCGCGCAACCACAGGTTAGTGGTATGGTCAATGATGTGCAGCACTTGTGCTTTTCCATCAAACTGCGAATCTTCTACCAAGCTGCGCAGTTCTGTCCATGCCTCACCCCCTGAGTTCAAGTCGAACACTTCGTCGCTCAATGTAGGTACATGCTGACGTAAGTAACGCTTCAATGACTCTGCACGCTGCATACCTAAATTATAATTATAGGCGGCACTACCTTCGATAGACGCCATTCCCACAATCTGCACGCAACTCACCTCATAACGTCGGTCGTCGGTTATACGGCGAATGCTGCTTACTATATGGCGCAGGGCATTGGCATTGTCGAGAAAACTTTCGTCAAGCTCCACACGGTCAAGTTCAAAATTTACAAAGATCACAGTGGTGTCTTTTCGCAACACCTGCGTACTGTCATAGGGCACATAATTCGAGAACGGCACCAGAACAGGATCATCTGTTATCATCTGCACAGGGCTCAGTTCCGGATATGTGCTTGGCGAAGACTTTGTCATGGCCAGCACCATAGAATTAGTAACCAATAAGAAAGCTAATCCCAGACTGGTTCTCATTAGTCTTTGCCGTATATATATAAAGCACCTCACTATTAAATTCTCGCACCTATTATAATTGAAATATAGTAATACTTTAGCAATAACTACTTCTATTTCACGCTGCAAATATATACAATTTATTCAAAACCAAAATACCCAATCGGTTAAATTTTGTTAACGGTTTTAAATTGTAATTTGTGTCTTCCAATTTTTGTAACCGTATTTAGTATAAAAACCATGCACTATCTCAAAATATATAGCAATATTTTTTATCTACAATTATTTTTTATTTTATGCCCTCACACCTCATCAGCACCAAGTCTTTTTTTTAAAAAAAAGAGGGATACCCTTCAGCATCCCCAAAACGCCATTTATGCTTTTACAAAAGAAGCACCCAGGCAATGGGTGCTCTCCTTTGTAATTGTAGCATGTCGTAGTGTGGAATTGAATATAATAAAGTGTAGTGAATGTTCTATTTTTCCGCTCCAAACGAACCACCAAAATGTCATAAAGCACAGATATAAGCAATCTTAAAAAGTGTAATGCTTACACTTGTTTGTTTGCAAAGATATGAAAAAATCAACCATACTTCCTAACAAACTACTGTTAAAAATGTTTAATATGATATAGTTTTTTATTTACTTTTTAGTAGATAGGGTAGAAAATATAACACTACTATTAAAATAAGATATGAAGAGCAATCATTTCTACTATATCAGAAAAATATTTAATCATTACATAAAAAATGGAAAGATTTTGCGCATTGATAACCTTCGGCGTAAAAGTCGCAGAGTTTTTTCACATTTTTTTCAATCCTTCCCACCTGTATGGGGTTGACAGGACGGATGACAATGGCCTTGCCTTGGCGCTCCAGTTCCTCCAGCTGATCCAATTGGCGATTATACATGGCACCGCGGGCACGAATGGCTTCTTTCAGTTGGGGGTATTTTCGATATAAGAATCCGGGTATGTAGGGTTTCTTCTCGCTCTTGCGGTAGCCCACGTTGCGGGTAAGCACTACTACCACTTTTTCATAGCCTTGCTGGAAGGCGCGCTCGAAGGGGATGGAGTCGGTGATGCCGCCGTCGAGCATGGGACGACCGTCAACGTAGGCTATCGGACAGGCGAAGGGCAGACTGCAGGAGGCTTTGACGATGTCGATGATGCGCACGGGGTCGTGCTTTTCTTCCCAATAAACGGGCTGTCCGGTTTGGCAGTCGGTAGTGACGGTCTCAAATCTACAGGGGTTGTCGGCATACACATCGTAGCGATAGGGAATGATGCGCTCGGGGAAATCTTTGAACATCAAACGGTAGTCCATGATGTTGCGCTGGGTGAAGAGGTATTTCCACCCAATGTAGTGGTACTGGTCGAGCAAATCGATATTGGCCAGCTTGGCGCGTCCGCGCTGGTGCGACATGTACGAAAGGCCGTTGCTGGCTCCTGCGCTCACGCCCACCGTATAAGGGAAGTAAAGGTTGTTGTCCATGAAATAATCCAGCACGCCACAGGTAAATACGCCACGCATGCCTCCTCCTTCCAGCACCAAGGCTGTCTTGCTATCTATCGTTATTGTCTGTGTCATTTTTTACATTTTCTCATGCAAAGATAGCGAAAGTTTGCAAAATATAGCTAACTTTGCACTAATTCTAACTCAATTATTAAAAATGTTATGATAAAAAAATCATTATTTTTGGCTGCGCTGGGTTTGTTGAGCCTGAATGTAGCAGCACAGGATGCCCCCAAAGATGAAGAGGGCTTCAAGTTTACTGTAGTGAAGGAAATTCCTATTACCAGTGTGAAGAACCAAAGTCGTGCGGGCACATGCTGGTGCTATTCTGGCATGGCTTTCCTGGAATCTGAGTTACTGAAGGCCGGCAAGGGTACTTATGACTTCAGCGAGATGTTTATCGTGAAGAATACTTACCTGGATCGTGCTGATGCTGCGGTGCGCACTCATGGTGACGTGAGTTTCTCACAGGGTGGTTCATTCTATGATGTATTATATGGTATGGAGCATTTCGGTCTGGTGCCCGATGAGGTGATGCCAGCTGGTAAGATGTATGGTGACACCATCAGTAATCACTCTGAGCTGAGTGCGATTGCTGACGCGGCTGTGGCTGCCATCGCTAAGGGTCGTCTGCGCAGCTTGCAGCACGACAACGACAACAATATGTTGTGGAAGAAGGCGGTAAAGGCTATTCATGATGTATATCTGGGTCCTGATCCTACTGAGTTTACTTACCAGGGCAAGACTTACACTCCGAAGTCTTTCTTCGAGAGCACAGGTCTGAAGGCCAGCGATTATATTTCTCTGACTTCTTACACGCATCATCCTTTCTACGAGCCTTTCGTACTGGAGATTCAGGACAACTGGCGTTGGGCACAGAGCTACAACTTGCCAATCGACGAACTGATGGAGGTGTTCGACTATGCGCTGAACAATGGCTACACAGTGCTGTGGGGTTCTGACGTGAGCGAAGAGGGTTTCAACCGCCAGGGTGTAGGTGTGGTGCCTGACATCGACAAGGTGGTGGAACTGAGTGGCAGTGATATGGCTCACTGGCTGAAGCTGCCTGCTACACAGCGTGACGTTACTTCAAAGCCAAGTCCTCAGAAGTGGGTGACTCAGGCTGAGCGCCAGCTGGCTTACGATAACTACGAGACGACTGATGACCATGGTATGTTGATTTATGGTTTGGCTAAGGATCAGAATGGCACTGATTATTACATGGTGAAGAACTCATGGGGTGACAGTGGCAAGTATCATGGCTTGTGGTATGT
>JAIKZS010000087.1 GCA_024682035.1 Bacteroidaceae bacterium | reverse complement strand
CAACAGTTGCTGGTGAAACATCCGCAAGTAGCGGCTATGAGCCAGCTCATTGAAAATGGTAGCGTAAAACACATATATTGTGGGGGTCTAAAGGCCTCTGCTGCGTCTGTTTATGCCTCTGCCTTAATAGGAAAAACTCATTCCCCCTTTGTATTCATCTTGGGCGACCTCGAAGAAGCAGGCTATTTTTATCACGATCTCACACAGATACTTGGCGATGAGCAAGTGCTGTTTTTCCCCTCTTCTTTTAAAAGGGCCATCAAATACGGCCAAAAAGATGCGGCTAATGAGATTTTGCGCACCGAGGTACTCAGTCGTTTGGAGAAAAATACCGACAATTTGTTTGTGGTGACCTATCCAGATGCTATCGCCGAAAAAGTGATTGATCGCAAGGAACTCGACGAAAAGACCATCAAGATAAAGTTGGGTCAGCATCTCGACATGAAGGTGGTGACTAATATGTTGCAGGAATATGGTTTCCAATATACAGATTATGTGTATGAACCAGGTCAATATGCGCAACGAGGTAGCATCATCGATGTATTCTCTTTTTCTTCTGAATACCCTTTCCGTATTGATTTCTTTGGCGATGAGGTTGATAGCATTCGCACTTTCGAGGTAGAGAGCCAGTTGTCGAAAGAAAAGAAAGATCGCATTATGATAGTTCCCGACCTCAGTGCTGGTTTGTCGCGACAAGGCGATGGAGGCATGGTGTCGTTTCTTGACTTCTTGCAGCCCGATACTGTGGTGGTGATGCGCGATCTTTTCTGGTTGCGTGAACGCATCCAACAAGTGCACGACGAAACGCTTACCGATCAAGCTGTTCAGGTGCGTGAAGCCGAAGAACAAGGTATGCTGGTGTTGGATGGGAAACTCATCGATGGCGAGGAATTTACCCGTAAACTATTGAATTTCCGTCGCATGGAGGTGGGCGTGAAACCAACAGGCACTCCCGATGCCTCCTTGATGTTTGAGACCGATGTGCAACCCATTTTCCACAAAAACTTCGATTTGCTGAGTAACAAGTTGCAACAATATTTGGCCGATGGTTATCGTCTGTTTATTTGCAGTGATAGCAAGAAGCAAACCGACCGTATCAAGGCTATTTTCGATGATAGGGGCGACAACATTGATTTTACGGCTGTTGAGAAAACCATTCATGAAGGTTTTGTTGACCACCAGCAACGTCTTTGTTTGTTTACCGACCATCAGATATTCGACCGTTACCATAAATATAACCTCAAGAGTGATAAAGCCCGTAGTGGTAAAATCAGTCTGTCACTAAAGGAACTCAATGAGTTTCAGTTGGGCGACTATGTGGTGCATGTTGACCATGGGGTAGGACGATTCGCTGGTTTGATGCGTGTACCCAATGGCAACTCCACACAGGAAGTCATCAAACTGGTTTATCAGAACGACGATGTGGTGTTTGTCAGCATCCACTCTTTGCATAAAGTGTCAAAGTATAAAGGCAAAGATGGCGAGCCTCCACGCTTGAATAAGTTGGGCTCTGGTGCTTGGGAACGCATGAAAGATCGTACCAAGACTAAAATCAAGGATATTGCACGCGATTTGATTAAGCTTTATGCTGCCCGTCGTGAGGAGAAAGGTTTTGCCTATAGCCCTGATAGCTTCATGCAGAAGGAGTTAGAGGCTTCGTTCCTCTATGAAGACACTCCCGATCAAAGCAAGGCTACGGCCGATGTAAAGGCTGACATGGAGAGCGATCGTCCTATGGACCGTTTGGTTTGTGGTGATGTAGGCTTTGGTAAAACCGAGGTGGCCGTGCGAGCTGCTTTCAAAGCCGTATCCGACAATAAGCAGGTGGCTGTGTTGGTGCCTACCACCGTACTGGCTTACCAGCATTACCAAACGTTCAAGGACCGACTGAAGGATATGCCTTGTAGGGTAGAGTACCTGAGCCGTGCCCGTGCAGCAAAAGATACAAAGCTGATATTGAATGATTTGGCGGAAAACAAAGTCAATATATTGATAGGTACCCATAAAATTTTAGGCAAGGAGGTGAAGTTCAAAGATCTGGGCTTGCTCATAATCGACGAAGAGCAGAAGTTTGGGGTGGGCACCAAGGAGAAACTTCGCCAACTCAAGGTGAATGTCGATACCCTTACCATGTCGGCCACTCCTATTCCTCGTACTTTGCAATTCTCATTGATGGGGGCACGTGACCTCTCCGTCATTCAAACACCACCTCCTAATCGTTATCCCATACAGACCGAGGTGCATACTTTCAATGAAGAACTCATTGCCGATGCCATTAATTTCGAGATGAGTCGCAACGGACAAGTGTTCTTTGTAAACAACAGAATTTCCAACCTGGAGGCGCTGAAAGGTTTGATTCTAAAGCATATTCCTGATTGTCGTGTGGCCATAGGTCATGGCCAGATGGACCCCGCTTCGTTGGAAGAAATCATCATGGGCTTTGTTAACTACGATTACGATGTATTGCTCTCTACCACCATTGTAGAGAATGGCATCGATATTCCCAATGCCAATACCATCATCATCAACGATGCCCATACTTTCGGACTTTCTGATTTGCATCAGATGCGAGGCAGGGTAGGCCGTAGTAATAAAAAAGCATTCTGCTACCTCATGGCGCCACCATTGTCAACCCTCACGCAGGAAGCTCACCGTCGTTTGCAGGCCATCGAGAATTTCTCTGGTTTGGGCAGTGGCATTCACATTGCCATGCAAGACCTTGATATTCGTGGTGCTGGTAATATGTTGGGTGCCGAGCAGAGTGGATTTATTGCTGATGTGGGTTATGAAACCTATCAGAAGATTTTGGGCGAGGCGGTGCATGAGTTGAAGATTGAGGAGTTTAGCGATTTGTTTGCCGAGAACAACCAGAGTGATGAGACCGATAAGGGCGAACATTATGTTGATGATTGCCAGATTGAGAGTGACCTCGAGTTGTTGTTGCCTGCAACTTATGTTACAGGTAGCAGTGAGCGCATGTTGCTCTATCGTGAGCTCGACAACTTATCGACCGACAAGGATGTAGATGCTTTCAAAACTAAACTCATGGATAGGTTTGGTCCAATCCCTCGCGAAACGGAAGAGTTGTTGCGTGTGGTTCCATTGCGCCGATTGGCTGCTCGCTTGGGCATTGAGCGTATTTTCCTGAAGGGGGGCAGAATGACGTTGTTCCTCGTGTCGAATCCTGATAGCTCATATTATAAGGGTGCTATGTTTGGCAAGCTCATCGACTACATGATGAAATATACGCGTCGTTGTGAACTTAAGGAGCGCAATGATCATAAACGTTCTATGTTGGTGAAGGATGTCGAGAGTGTAGAGCATGCTCTCTATGTGCTCAAGGAAATCTATAGCTTATCTCCTGCCATAGAGCTTGTCGATTAAGTCTGGACGATGAATGCGACGAAGCTCATTAATAATTTCGCGTTTTTGTTCAGGCTGATACCAGAAAAAGAAGAGGCGTTGAGCCAGTTTCTCGCGTTGTGTGCGAGCACTGAACACAGGCTCTAACGTATAAGGATGATAGCCCGTGTACCAAGTCTCTGTCGATACCGTCATCGGGGTAGGCGTGAAGTCCTGCACCTGTTCCAAATGGAAATCAAGTCGTTTGGTAATAACGGCCAGCTCAGCCATATCTTCCTCCTTGCATCCAGGGTGACTGCTAATGAAATAAGGAATAATTTGCTGTCGAAGGTTTTGTTGCGTATTAATGCGGTCGAATATCTTCTTAAACTCCTCGAATTGCTTGAACGAAGGTTTGCGCATCAGGTAAAGCACGGCATCGCTGGTATGCTCAGGGGCCACTTTCAATCGGCCACTCACATGGTTCGTAATTAATTCTTTAATATATTGACGATTGGCTTTGTTCACCTCCTCATTGTCATTGCGGTGTAATAACAAGTCATAGCGCACCCCACTGCCAATAAAGCTTTTCTTTATTTCGGGCAGGGCATCCACAGCATGATAGATTTCCAACAGCGGACTATGGTCGTTGTTCAAGTTCTTGCACACCGTGGGGTGGGCGCAAGAGGGGCGTTTGCACTTCTTGCACAACTCCAGATTCTTGCCATGCATACGGTACATGTTGGCCGACGGACCACCTAAGTCGCTCAGGTATCCTTTAAAATCGGGCATCTGCACCACCTGTTTCACCTCTTTAAGTATGCTCTCCTTGCTTCTGCTCACAATAAATTTGCCTTGATGAGCCGATATGGTACAGAAAGCACAACCACCGAAACACCCCCTATGCAGGTTGATACTGAACTTAATCATGTCGTAAGCAGGAATGCGCTTGCCCTTGTATTTTGGATGTGGCAATCGCGTATATGGCAGGTCGAATGAGTGATCCAGTTCGGCTTCCGTCATAGGAGGGTAGGGCGGATTCACCACCACCGTCTGTTTACCGGTACGTTGCAAAATGCGTTGTGCCGACCATTTGTTGCTCTCCTCCTCAATGTGCCTAAAGTTGGCAGCCTCCTTCTTCTTGTCCTTCACACATTCCTCGTGCGAAAAAAGCACAATATCGGTATCCAACGGTTTAGTGTCGTTGCTAAGGTATGCAATTTGTGGTGTATCCGTCAGAGGTTCACCGTTTTGCAATTTGTGGGCAATCTCCACTACCGTCTTCTCCCCCATGCCATACATCAGTAAATCGGCCCCACTGTCCACCAAAATACTGGGACGCACACGATCCTCCCAATAATCATAGTGGGTCAATCTGCGCATACTGGCCTCAATGCCTCCTAAAAACACAGGAACATCGGGAAACAGCTGTTTAAGGATTTTCGTATAAACGATAGAAGGATAGTCGGGCCTCATGTCGGTACGACCGTCGGGAGTGTAAGCATCTTCATGCCTGATGCGCTTGTTCGCCGTATATTTATTCACCATGCTGTCCATACAGCCCGGACTGATGCCGAAAAACAAGCGTGGCTTGCCCAGTTTCTTGAAGTCGCGCAAATCGTCGCGCCAATTGGGTTGTGGCACAATGGCCACCCTCAAACCTTCAGCCTCAAGTATTCGCCCGATAACAGCAGCACCAAAAGAAGGATGGTCAACATAAGCATCGCCACTGAACAAAATCACGTCCAGCTCGTCCCATCCCCTCAACTCCACCTCTTTCTTTGTGGTAGGTAGCCAGTCTGTCAGGTTACTCATGCTAAAAGATTAATCTTCAGTTGGCAACGGGTTGTTCAAGCACCATTCATTATACAAGCCAATGAGCTTCTGCAAGCCAAAAGCCTTCATGTTGTCATGATAAATCACGTCAATACACAACGTCAGTAAGTCCTTGATGTCACCACTTTCGGCAGCAATGAGCGAGCGCACACCCAGTTTCAGTTTCTCGAGCACACTTTCATCCACAAAGCCATTGCTGTCGGTCAGGTTGTTAAACAACCCATATTTTCGAATCGTGGCCAGGTGCTCGTCGCTTATCTGCATGGAGCGAGTACCACTTTGATTGGTCTGAATGCTATACATATCTCTATATATTTATTTTCTGCAAATATACATATTAATTTTAAATAATCAACCCACAGCTTGCTTCAATTGTTGAAGAGCCTGTTGCAGTACACTGCGAGGGCAACCCACATTCAGTCGCATGAATCCTTCGCCTGGTTTGCCAAACATGGTACCATCGTTCAATGCCAGATGAGCCTTATCGACAAATAAGTTCACCAACTCCTCCTGAGTCAACCCCAGTTGGCGACAATCCAAGAACACCAGATAAGAAGCCTGTGGTTTCAACATGCTGATAGATGGAATATTATCCTTCAAATATGTTTCAGTGAAATTAATGTTGTCTTGAACATAAGCCAGCATCTGGTCCAACCAATCCTCCCCATACGTATAGGCAGCAGCACAAGCCGAGTAGGCAAACATATTGCCCATTGACAATTCGCTGGCCTCCATGTAATCATTGAATTTATTACGCAATTCAGCATTGAAAATCAAGCTATAAGAGCTACTAATGCCAGGCATGTTGAAAGCCTTGCTGGGAGCCATGAAAGTAATGCTGTTCTCTTGGGCAGCTTCCGATACACTCGAGAAAGAATGGTGTTTATACCCAGGCATCGTAAGGTCGGCATGAATCTCATCGCTCACCACCAGTGTGCCGTTTCGCTTACAAACATCTGCTACTCGTTGCAGTTCTTCCAACTTCCACACCCTACCACCAGGGTTGTGAGGGTTGCACAAAATAAACAGCTTGCACCCCTTGATGGCCTCTTCGAAACGATCGAAATCAATATGCACTTGTCCGTCGTACACATACAATTCATTATATACCACTTCTCGTTGGTTATGTTCAGCGACCAAGAAAAATGGATGATATACAGGAGGTTGAACCATCACCTTATCACCCGGTTTCGTAAAGCAGTTCAAGGCAAAAGCAATGCCCCTCACAATGCCCGGCACAAATCCAATTTCCTCTTGCTGCACCTTTAATCCATGGCGCTTGTCCACCCATTCTATAATGCTGTCGTACCAACGTTGACAGGGCAGGGTGTAGCCCAAAATACCTTGTTCAAGCTGTTGGCGAATGGTGTTGATAATAAAATCAGGTGTGCGAAAATCCATGTCGGCCACCCACATAGGCAATAAGTCATCGCGACCCCAGAGTTCTTGCACTCCGTCATATTTCACGCAATCTGTGCCTTTGCGTGTTATAATTTCATCAAAATTATATTTCATTATTTAGGTATGTTTTGTATCTTTGCACTATCGTTTAGTTATGCAAAGATAATGCAATCCCAATACAATGCCAAATTTATTGGAGCATTGTTGAGGAGAGGTTGTTCATCTATTTTTTCGATGAACTTTTTTATAAAACAACAGAAACATTATGTCTATAAAATACGGATTAATAGCAGCAGGACAAGGCTCACGATTGGTAGCCGAGGGCATCACGGTTCCGAAACCCTTGGTAAAGGTGGCAGGCGAGCCGCTCATTGGCCGACTTCTTCGTTTGTTTTGCGAGAACGAAGCCGAAAGCATCAGTGTTATCATCAATGAAGAAATGCCACAGGTGTTTGATTATCTGAAAAATATTTCCCTTCCTGTGCCCTTGCACCTGGTAGTTAAGTCAACCCCCGACTCCTTTCAGAGTTTTTGTGCATTGCAACCTTTCTTGCAAGACGATGCCACGAAGATTTGTCTGACCACCGTCGATCCCATTTTCAAAGCAGATGAGTTTGCTGCTTATGTACACCAGTTTATGAACAATTCCCACGTTGATGCCCTGATGGGGGTGACCGATTATATTGACGATGAGAAACCGTTGTATGTAAGAACCACTCCAGGCGATTTACACATAACAGGTTATGCTAACGAGGCTTACGATGGATGTCGCTATATCTCAGGAGGCATCTATTGTATGAATCAGCGCGCCTTGGCCTTGTTGCCTGCAGCACGCCAAAATGGGGTAAAACGCATGCGAGGGTTCCAACAATATATGGTCGATGCCGGATTACAGCTGGAGGCATGGCCTTTTAGCAAGGTCATCGATATTGACCATGCTGGCGATATTGAAAAAGCACAACAGTTTTTGAATCCATGAGCCAAATTTATTGCATAGCAGGCATTAGCAGAGCACCCATCTACTCGCCTAACAGTGTCGATAAAGATGGGGCCATCTTTTTGGCCGTGCTTCAATGTTTGGAAGGCATGGGACATCAGGTGAAGGTGTACCAGGAATCAGATTTACTGACGGATGAGGTGCAAGAGAAGTATATATTTAATATGGTGCGAACCCCCGAGGCCGTAGCCAAACTACAGAGTTTGGAAACCATGGGGGTAGTTTCTGTCAACTCGGGCTTTGGCATTGCGAATTGCAGTCGTGCCATCATGACCACCCTTTTATTGAACAAAGGCGTGGCTTCTCCAAAGAGTCAAATTATTGATTTTGAGACTGGAAAAACTATTTTCCTGCCCAATAAAACGATAGATGGCAAACCCCTTTCCCCACTTGTAACACCCACCGACCATCCATCAACGGTCAGTGCTCCTTGTTGGGTGAAACGAGCCGATGGCTATACCACTCAGGTCAACGATGTGTTGTTTGTTGCCCAAGCCTCCCAACTGCCAAGTACCTTAGAGGATTTCCGTTCTCGGGGCATCAAGAGGGTAGTGGTCAGTGAGCACCTTCAGGGCGATTTGATAAAATTCTACGGGGTGGTGGGCACTTCGTTTTTCCATTGGTTCTACCCATCAGTCTCGCACCATAGCAAGTTTGGCTACGAAACCATCAATGGAAGTCCCACGGGCATCAGCTTCGAGGTGACTCGTTTACAGACCCTTTGCAGTCAAGCAGCCAGTGCCTTGGGAGTCGATGTCTATGGTGGCGATGCCATCGTAGCCTCCGATGGTTCCATGCGTATCATCGATTTCAACGATTGGCCCAGTTTTGCTCCTTGCAGAGATGAAGCGTCGCAGGCCATTGCACAGATTATCATACATAAAATTCAGGAGGAAGAGTTATGACAGATGAGGAAAGAAAATTATATGAAGCATCTTTAAAGTCGGAAGATACCGAAGAATGGATCGACTTGCTGTTTTATCGCCCAGTAGGGTTCCGTTGGGCTTTGTTTTTCAAACGCTTGGGTGTTAGTCCCAACGCCGTTACCATTGCCTCCATCTTTTTGGGCATAGGTGCAGGTGTGTTGTTTTATTTCCCTTCGGTGCCCCTCAATGTGTTGGGCATGGTGTTGTTGGTGTGGGCCAATAGTTATGACAGTGCCGACGGACAACTGGCTCGTTTAACCGGACAGAAGTCGGAGTTGGGGCGCATCCTCGATGGACTTTCTGGTGATATATGGTTCTTTTCCATCTACTTAGCCATTTGCCTTCGGCTTTATCCGCAATGGAGCCTGTGGATTTTCTTGTTGGCAGCTATGGCTGGCTATTGTCATAGCAAACAAGCTGCAATGGCCGATTATTATCGCAACATCCACCTCTTTTTCCTGAAAGGGAAGAGTGGGAGTGAGTTGGATAATGCTCGTCAGCAATGGGCGTTGTATCAGCAACTTACTTGGCACGATGGGGTGTTGAAAAAGGTATTCCAGTATTTCTATGCTGGTTATACGGCCAACCAAGAGCGATCCACGCCTCACTTCCAGCGTTTCTTTAATGCTCTGAAACAAAAATACAATAATGTTTTGATTCCGAGAGATATATGTGACCAGTTCCGGCAAAAGAGCTTGCCGTTGATGCCCATTACCAATATTTTATCGTTCAACACCCGTGCCATCACCTTGTTCGTTTGTTTGTGCATCAACTTGCCCTGGCTTTATTTTGTGTTCGAGCTCACGGTCATGAATGTTTTGTATTTTTATATGGTGATGAAGCATGAGAGGTTGAGTGAGGAGATGAAGTGTATAGTTGATAGTTAAAGGTTATTGATTATAATGAAGAATGAAGGATGAATAAAGAATTGTTTAAAGATATAAAGGCATTGGCTTTCGATTTTGGTGGTACCATCGATAGTCCTTTTCTGCACTGGATGAAAGTGTACCTCAAGATTTATACCGAACAGATGCAGATGCCCCTAACTGCCGACAATTTTCGCCCTTCTTATATCCATGCTGAGCGAGAATTGGAACGGTTGCGGTTGGTGCAACCTACCGATGGACTACTACAGACTCAACGCTATAAGACACGATTGCACTTTGAGCACCTTTGTCAAGAAGGTGTGTTGCCAGTAGGAACCCCCATTGAGGCATTGGCCGAACGAGCAGCTGTCTTGGTAACAGACTATTCCAACTCTTTCGTGCAAGCCAACAAACCTGTGCTCGAGCAATTGGCACAGCAATTCCCCTTGTTGCTGGTATCCAACTACTACGGCAATCTTCGTACCCAAATTGAGCAAGCCGGGTTGTTGCCGTTGTTCCTAAGCATCACCGACTCAACGGTAGTGGGCATTCGCAAGCCCGATCCTGCCATTTGGCAATTGGCCATTCAATCAGCAGGTTTCCAACCTCATGAGGTGTTGGTTATTGGTGATTCTTTCAAGAACGACATTGCTCCTGCTTTGTCATTAGGGTGTCGGGTGGTGCATTGTTGCAGTCATCTTGCTGATGCTGCACCTGGTGTTGTTGCTATTCAAAAACTCGAAGAACTAATTAGTTGATAGTGGATAGTTGATAGTTGATAGTTAATTCAGTGTACCACTGCTTTTGTCTTTCTTTGCTAGTATCATATTCCTGATGGCTTCGCCGTTACGTTATTCTCTGGACGCAAAGAAAGCCAAATAGCAGGGACCCACTCCGCAGGGTAAATGGGCCTATTTGGAGAGGCGTTAAGAAATTTCGAGTTTTTGCGTTAAGAGAAAAACACAAAAAATTGAGCGCAGCGAATGGCTTGTTTTTCTTAGCAAAAACGATGAAATTTTAGCCTCGGAGAATCAGCCCTGATTTTTCTTTTGGTTCTTTTCTTTGTATCTAGACAAAGGAAAAGAACATTAATCCGAAGAAAAGTACAGAGAAATAGAGGCAGTGGAACACTGCCGATAATCTGTATCTAAGCAGCGAAAAGAATCAGCTGCAACAATATTTGCGATATAAATAATTCGCAAAAATTTTTGCCGCAGATTCCACCTTCGCCGCACACGGCCTCACCTTATAATATTCCGCCGTCCGCGCCGACGCCTCATAATTCCCCTTCGCCTTCTCATGCCCCTTAATACCAAGAATCTCCGCACAAATCAGACTACCATTCTCCTGCTCAGACTCAGCCAGCA
>JAIKZS010000011.1 GCA_024682035.1 Bacteroidaceae bacterium | reverse complement strand
ATACTTTGGTAATCAAATAAGGAGATGAAGACTTGATCTTTTTTACGTGTTTTATTTACTATATTCTTTAAAATAGCTTCCTGAAGAAGTGGGGTGTAATCAACGAATGATTTATATTAACGATCATATATTTGACTTCGATTTGCAAACAGCGCTCAGTCAGTTATCTGACCAGCGTCGCGAACAGGCCTTGCGATTCAAGCATGAGTTGGGGCAACGCACCTGTACAGCTGCTTACCTCTTGTTGTGCGAGGGGTTGCAGGCGGAGTATGGCATCACCGACAAACCTGTGTTTGCATATGGGGAGCATGGCAAGCCTTTCCTAAAGGATTATCCACACATTCATTTCAATATGAGTCATTGTCGGGAGGCTGCCATCTGCATTCTTGCCGACCGTCCTGTGGGAGTGGATATTGAGTCCATCCGAGAGTTCAAATCGTCGTTGGTGGATTATACCATGAATCTTGACGAGATTCGTCAGATTAATCATGCCGACCGTCCTGATTTGGAGTTTATCAGGCTCTGGACACAGAAGGAGGCGGTGATGAAGCTCACAGGTACTGGCATTAACAATAATATGAAGGATGTATTGCTCAACCCTCCTGCTTCGCTCACTACTATTATAGGTCCTGAGGAAAGATATGTTTATAGTTTTGCTTATTAGGTGGCTATTTCCAAGAACGCCATGATTGAAGCAAAACGCTGAGCAAAATCAACGCTATGCCCAGGTAAAATGAAAAATTGATTTCCCGCCCCTCACCAAAAATAAGAAATGCCAAAATGATGGTATAACAAGGCTCTAAGTTGTAAGTTAGATTCACTGTAAAAGCAGAAAGCCGCTTTAAAGCCTGAATCTGCAACAAATACATACCCACCGTACAGAATAAAGCATGGCACAACATAAACCACAAGTTAGTCCCCTCCGGAATCACCATCACCGGTTGGTCGCTCGGGAAAAAATACAAATAAATTGGAATAACCATACTTACAATTACAAGGCCACCCGACATCTGATACAATAGAACATCCCGGCTACGAATACCTACACTGGCCTTTTTGTTGCAAATAGCATAGAGCGCACATACGGCAGAAGATACTATACCTATCATGATTCCATAACGATACTGTGCATCAAAAGAGAAAATGCACAATATGCCAGCTAATGTAATAAGCGAGAAAAGCAACTCCACCCACGATATTTTCCGTTTGAAAATAAGTGGTTCAAAAATAGCTGTGAAGAAACCAATCGACGAGAAACAAATAACCCCGATAGAAACATTCGAAGCTTTGATAGAACCATAGAATAGAATCCAATGCACACCCAATAAAGCACCACACCCACAAAGTTGGAAAAACTTGCGCCAACCAATTCTGGGTAGTCCGGTGAAAACAAGCAGGATACAGCTGGTAAAGAGCATGCGATACCACACAATATCAACCTCGTTGAGCGTAATGAGGCGACCGAAGAGTCCGGTAAAACCTGCTAATAACACACTGAGGTGCAGCTGTATAAATCCTTTTTGAGTTTCACTCATGGGTCGTTTTTGTACTGATTGGATGCAAAGTTACGTTTTTTTTGTGAAGTATGTTATCCTATGACATAAATTTTGTTTTTCACTGAATAATGTGTAATTTCGTAGCCTCTGAATAATTCGTAATTGACATGAAAAAGATTTATTTTGCAGGTTCTATTCGTGGTGGACGTGTAGATGCCGATCTTTATCGCCGCATCATTGAATATATGCAACGCTCAAATGTTGTACTGACCGAGCATGTGGGTAGTGGAAAGCTCTTGTTGACAGAGCAAGGGGCGAGGAGAGATGCCATGATTTACGACCAAGATATGGGTTGGCTTCGCGAGAGCGATGTGGTGATTGCCGAGTGTTCGTGTGCGTCGTTGGGAGTAGGATATGAATTGGCTTCTGCCGAGCATCTGGGCAAGCCTTGCCACATTTTCTATGATCGTTCGAAAACCCAGTTATCTGCCATGCTCACGGGTAATCCTTATTTCATTATTCATCCTTATCAAGCGGAAGAAGAAATTTATGCTGCATTAGACTTGATCCTTTAGTTGATTATTGATAACGTCTTTTTTGCGATTCGGCAAACCGATGCAAGCATCTGCTCTCTGCTATGAAAAGTGATAGTGGATAGTTGATAATTATTAATTAAGAATTATGAACAAAGAAGAAATGAAAAACTAAATGTAGTTTTGGAGTTGCAGTCTTAAAAAAACAAACAAAGACGAAAAAGAAAAAGGGATGCTAAAAAGCACCCCTTTATTCAAATAAATTTAAATAATAATCAGATTTCTACTGTTGTCTGCAACGGCAAGTTATCAGAAGAACCACCCACATAGATTACAGCCTTGCCATTCTCAACATTCCAAGCATGTTGGAACTCATTCCAATGACGCAACTGCTCCTTAGGAATACTAATCGTAACCTTAGTAGTCTCACCAGCC
>JAIKZS010000013.1 GCA_024682035.1 Bacteroidaceae bacterium | reverse complement strand
AAGCAAGATGGCAAACCTGTGCCTGTAAGGTACACAGTGCCTATTAACTTTAAGGGTCAATAATTTTATTATCAGGAGGGCGTGTATTGTCTGCATGCCCTCCACTAAACATATAAAAAATGGAGAAACTAACCAAACAAGAAGAAGATGTGATGATGCTGTTCTGGCAACTGGGAAAGGCATGTTACATACGTGAGGTGATGGACATCTATCCTGAACCCAAGCCACCTTATACCTCTGTGGCATCAACAGTGAAGAACCTGGAGCGTAAAGGTTATCTGAAATCCACTGCCAAGGGAGTGTCTTATCTCTACAACATCAAGATCTCAAAAGATAAATATCGCAGCACATTCATGCAGACTTGGGTGAAAGATTACTTCCACGATTCCTATCGCCAGATGGTGTCCTTCTTTGCCAAAGAGCAAGCCATATCTGCCGATGACCTGCGTGAGATACTGAAAGAAATTGAGAAAGGGAAATAAGGCGTTATTTGCGTCCGAAGTCAGCAGGAGTCTCACCCCATAAATTCTTATCCCATTTAATAATGGGAACAGATAGCGTATTGTCATGCAACCACTTTTCAGCTCGTTCTATGAGTTGAAACAAGGGTTCTGTCTTGGCATTGCGTTCCAGTTTGGTGCGACATTTCTTCTGTTTCACCCAACTCATAGCATTACGGCTATCACTATAAATAGGCATATTGATATTGTTCTTTTTCATATAGGCAAGCGCATGCACAATGGCCAAGAACTCGCCTATATTATTTGTGCCAAAAACAGGGCCGAAGTGGAAGATTTGTTGGCCATTAGCAACATATACTCCCTGGTATTCCATCTTGCCAGGATTACCGCTGCAAGCAGCATCTACGGCTAAGGCATTAAGCTGCAAACCGCTTTTTACCGCTTGGTCTATAAGTTGCTCCTTCCCCTCTTTGACTGCCTTCATCATTTCAATCTTCGTCTGTTTGGGTTCATGGGGGGGTATCTTTTGGTTTCCCTAGTTTATAATCAGGGTCTGCATAAGCAGCCATCGCCTCAGCCTCAGTATCAAAAGCCTTGTACTTGGGATTAGGGAACCCTTTTACTTGGTGCTCACATTCCTCCCATGTAAGATAGATGCCAGGTTGTACGCCTCTCCACACCACATAATATTTCTGCCGTTTGCCCATCTTTTTTGCCACAGAGTGATAACTTTTCGCTGCGAAGATACACAAAACAAAAATATATCGCTAACTTTACCGCAAAATAATTACCGATGAATTTAGGATGATAAGAATATTCCTCATAGGATACATGTGTTCGGGGAAAACCACTTTGGGCAGAGCTTTCGCCTTAAAGATGGGTCTGCAGTTCATTGATATGGACTGGTATATCGAGGGCCGTTTCCATAAGACGGTAAAGCAGATATTTGCCGAATTGGGTGAAGATGCCTTTCTAGAAATGGAACGCAAGATGCTGCATGAGGTTGGTGATTTCGAGAATGTGATGATATCTACAGGAGGTGGAACAGCCTGTTTCTTCGACAATGTACAGTACATGAACCAGCAAGGGCAGACAGTATATATGAAGGCGGATGTCGAAACCCTCTTTAATCGCTTGCAAATAGGCAAGGCCAAACGGCCACTGTTGATGAATAAGACAGACGAGGAGATGAAGCAGTATATTACGGAACAGCTTGCCCATCGTGAGCAGTTCTATAGTCAAGCTACTTACGTGTTTGACAGCAACCGGTTGGAAAGCCGCAAACAGATAGATAAATCAATAGAAGAGCTGCGCCAACTCTTGGGACTGTAAGCCATTAACCTACCATATATTATGAAAAGACTAATTGCATATTGCATGCTGTGTTGCCTTCCATTATGGGCAATGGCACAAATACAATGGCCTGCAGGTAAGAGAGCTGCCATTATGCTGACTTACGATGATGGATGCCATACGCAATGGGATAATGTAGTACCTGCGCTGAACAAACATGGTTTCAAAGGAACCTTCTTTTTGATGGGCTGCTACTTGACAGAGCAGGATATCCCCCAATGGCGAGAGGTAAGCCAGCAAGGCCACGAGTTGGGTAATCACACCATCTATCACGCTTGCAACGATGACAAGGCCGATACTTTAGGGCATTGCCGTGCGCTCAACTGCTATACGGTAGAGGAGATGTTGAATGAAATCAAGATTATGAACGGCTTCTTAAGTGCCATTGATGGAAAAAGTCAGCATAGCTTCGCTTATCCTTGCGGGCAACACAAAGCGGGAGGACAAGACTATGGCGTACCTATGATAGCACAAGGAGTCTGCAACTTTGCCCGTATGAGCGACTCAGAAGAAGTAATTGCATCACCTGCACGACTGAATCCTGCCAATGTGCCTGCCTTCACTGCCTTTCCTGGTTACAAAGCTTCACAAATGATTGCATTCATCGAAAAAGTATTAGCCAATGGAGGAGCAGGTGTCATCTTGTTTCATGGCATTGGAGGAGACTGGGTAACAGTGGATACTGCCGAGCACCAACAGATGATAGATTATTTGGCTTCTCATCCTGAAATATGGGTAGGCACTTTCTCTGATGTATTGTCATATATCCAACAGCAAAAATGAAAAGGAGCATCATACTTTGCCTTTGTGGTTTTTTGTGCTGTACCATATCAGCACAAGTAGATTCCACACAGGTCAGGATAGACCGAAGTGGAGAATTCATCACTTTTGTATCTCCCTATTATGCCGTGGCTTGGGCAAAAGCTTTTCCTATGATGTCATATTTGGGAGTGGAGGCTGGCGCCAGGAGTACACGCTATACTGACCGCTCGTTGTTGCGACCAGGCAAAGGTGGTGTGCTGGTAGGTAATCAGGAGGACTCTTTTGGCAAAGAAGAGACCAAGGCTACCTATCAAGATGGGATCATCAGCTATGAACACTTGGATTTTGGCGATGGAATAGTGCGTGATTGTTCTATCTATCCTTTGGGAGTCCATACTTTTGCGATGGATATCAAGGGTGAGGACAAAATGAAGGGAGAACTTTTCCGTATTCATACTGCCCCTGACGTATCACCAGTATCGGTATGGTCAAAGAAAAAAGACACCCCACCCTCGTCACAATATGACACTCCTGAGACCTTTTATACTCCACGTATTGTGAAAGCCTCGTTTCAGTTGCCTGCCGTACTGCATTTCCCCGACTATGGGCTGGTAAAGATCGAGGCCAGCGAACCAGATGTTTATTTGCAAGAGCATTTCTTGCCTGACTACGATAACACTGGGCTTTCCTTAGGACCGTTCAACAGAGGTGGCCACACCTATAGAAAATCAGTACACTTAGGTTCTGTGGTTTTATCATTCCATGCACAAAAACCCATTACAGGAACCACCATTAAATTTACCGTACTGGAAGACAACTATCCACATCTGCCAGGTGTTGACTTGAGTGATGCCAAGTTCGATGGCTTGCGTCGTTGTTGGCAAAACGCTTTCACTCTAAATCCTGAGACCATGACAATGGGCGATAATATTATGCTTTCAGGTATTGGCCATCTTGCCTTAGCTTTCCGAGCCGACCTCCTACCATTCACTCCAGCATTAGATGCTTCGTTTTCAATGATTGATGGTTTGAAGAATTCTATCGAAATAGCACTAAAAGAACGCATAGACCCGCAAACCAATCGAATAGCTGACTTTGGTTATGAGTGCACGGAAATAACGCTTATTGCTCTATATGACTACCTGATAACTACTCATGATTGGCCCTTTATCCGACAATATCTGTCCGAAATTAAACGCTTGGTGAAGGGGGTATTAGATAGGGATATTGATCATGATGGTATCTTTGAGGCTCCTTTCCATGGCAACAGGTTGGAGGATGGGAGAACCAGTTTCAACTGGTGGGACGATTTTGCTTTCGGGCATAAGGATGCCTACCTGAATTTACAAGCATACAGGGCACTGGAGGGAATGAAGAAGATATTTGAAAAGTTGCATGAAGAAACACATGCTATCGAACAAGCGCTATCGATGTTTAAACAGGCTTTTCATAGCACATTCTATAATCCTGAAACGGGTGTTTATGCAGGATGGGTAAGCCAGGACGGCAGAATGCATGACTATATGTTTACTTTCATCACTTCAATGGCCATTAATGAGGGATTGGTGCCACAAGAATTGGGAATCAAAATGATGCGTATCATGCTTGCCAAGATGCAAGAGCAGGGGTATGACGGGGTGTATGGTGTGCCAGGCCCTTTACTGCCTGTGGCTAAAGAAGACAAGGGTACCTGGGATGAGATGACACGCTGGGGACGATATGAAAATGGCGGACTCTGTGGGCAGGCTGCTTGTCATTTCCTCAATGCGCTCTATCATGTGGGTTTAAGAAAAGAAGCAGACGACATACTGTTCAAGATGCTCGCTACATTTGAAAGGGAATACACTCATTCAGGCGTATTCCCCGGATATGTACAGAGTGTGGATTGGCGCACCAAAGGTGGTGCTCCCTCTGGCTATAACTACTTAGCTGACAATTATTACTTCTTATTGGCGGCCATCACAGGACACTTCGGTGTAAAGTATCCTGAGCTTACTGATCCCAATCGTCCGTACGGAAAGGAATAAGTGGTAAGCCTGCCATATTCGCCACATTGCCCAGTTGGAAGTTACGGAAACAGTAGCGCACGGCCACAGGATTAGGCACCTCGTCAGAAGAGATGGTAATACTTAGTTCGCCTGTAAACCATGAATATTGGGATTGAGACTGGTTAGCCTTATGGAACATTTTGCCGCATCATCTATGAAGCTTATTTTCGCTTCGCAGGATTTTGTCGCGACTCAACATCCAAAACAAGTATTTGTGTATTCGCTGCTCCAAAATTTGTTTCTGCGAGTGATTTTCCGTAACTTTGCAGCCGTTAATAGCTAAAAACAAAACCATATATGGAAAAACAATTTAAGAGAACAACCATCACTGCTGCACTGCCCTACGCCAACGGCCCTGTACACATAGGTCATATGGCAGGTGTGTATGTGCCGGCTGACATCTATGCGCGTTACCTGCGACTGAAAAAGCAAGAGGTTATCTTTATAGGTGGCTCTGATGAGCATGGAGTGCCCGTAACACAACGTGCCCGTAAAGAAGGCATCACCCCACAAGATGTTGT
>JAIKZS010000130.1 GCA_024682035.1 Bacteroidaceae bacterium | reverse complement strand
CCATCATATGTTTAGTTTGTGGGCGCAAAGGTACAAATAAAAATCAAAACAACACACCATCTCTATAGAAAAAACATTTGAATTGTTTGTAAGATTCAAGCATATGTTGTACCTTTGTCCCCACAAAGCTCATACCGATTTTAGAAACTTTATCATCAAGGCAATGAACATACAAGAATTACTGAATCGTACAGATCGCTTTGCAGCCAATGCGGGTTGCAAGATTACTGAAGTGGACACAGAGCATGCTGTGGCAGAGATGGTGGTAACGACTGCCCATCTGAATGGTGCAAACGTCTGTCAGGGAGGGGCCTTGTTTACGTTGGCCGACTTAGCCATCGCCGCTCTGATGAACGCCAATGGACAACTTACTGTCGGCATCAGCAATAGTATTATGTTTGTCTCGAGTGCCAAAGAGGGTGATTTGCTACGGGCAGAAGCCATCAGTGTTTGCGACCACCACAAAATCCCCTCCGTCGAAGTACGCGTCACCAACCAGGAGGGCCGCCTCATCTGCCACGTCACCGGCATGGGCTATCGCAAATCCGTCTCTATCCTATAAATCGCAAATAGAAGGTTCCCATAAATGACGACTCATATCGACATGACCATTAGCCCTAAATTTCACTCCCTCTGCCTCCAATAAAGGGCGCTGACAGCTCCAGCCTGGCGCCGTACGACCCTCTTTGTTTACCACACGATGACAAGGCAACTTCTCGGCTCCTGGCGTATATCTCAAAGTTCTTCCCACCATCCGCGAATGACTCGGCCATCCAACCCACACAGCGATATGACCATAGGTTGTCACCTGCCCGCATGGAATTTGGCTGACGATGTTCAGCACGTCGTCACGAAACTTCAGCGCCTGCTCCGCTGTCATCTTGTCTGGATAATCCTTCATATCTTCACAGTGTCGAATTATTGCTCTGGGAACTGCTGATAGATTCGCAGACCATAATCAGTACAGGCCGCATAAATATACTCCATGATATCGCTAGTATCATGCTCATAATCTATTGCCGCCTGCGAACGCAACCAAAAGATAAACTCCACACAGCAGCCTGCCTGTGCAGCCTCTGCCTGACGGACAAGCGGGTTCTTCTCACCTATCACCTTCGGATTGTCACGAAGCCATTGCTCGATATGATGGCGGAACTTGGTGATATTGGCCACTCCATCATCATCAACGGTGAGCGAGCGGAAATCGAAGTAAACCTTCCTAACCTGTTTGCGACCCTCACGCTGCTCCATTCCCAGCCAGTTCTGGAACGAGCCGTCGACCAGTGTCTGTGGCGTGACAGTGATGATGGTATTATCGAAATTGCGTATCTTTACCGTCGTCAGACTTATGTCCTCCACCCTTCCGTTGGCGCCTGCAGAAGGCACGGTCACCCAGTCGCCAATGTGAATCATATCATTATTGGTCAGACGGATGCCCGCAACCAAACCCTTGATGGTATCCTGGAAGGCAAGCATCAAGATGGCTGAGGCAGCTCCTAGGCCAGCAAACAGCGTCGTGGGATCTTTGTTGATAATAATGGCGATAATCACAATGACGGCAATGAAAACAACGATGATCTTCAGGATGCCGCAGACGGAATAAAGATACTGCTGGCGCGCCGTCCGTGGCCCATCTTCAAGCAGCTTGAAAGCGTCAGCAAACACAATTAGCGTACGCACAGCCATCACGGTGATATAAATGGCCGTGAGACGGGTCAGCACTTCGCGGACCGTCGGGAAATCGTAGAATGTCCAAGGCAGCAACAGCCAGATGACAATTGCCGGCACAATGCTGCACGCCGTCATCAACACTTTGCGACTGAAAATGACATCATCCCACTTCGCCTCCGTCTTCTTTGTCAGGCGCAATACGATAGGCACTAGAATCTTCCGGCACAACAGCCCAGCTACCGCTGCCAGCAAAATAGCCAGTATGACCAACACCACATGGCTGACATACGCCACGCCGTCTCCCTCCAAACCACAGGCCTCAAGCGCCTGACGAACCCATAACTGAATCTTATCCATTGTCCGTATCTCTCATTTGGTTGCAAAACTACAATAATTCTTTTAAGAAAACAAATGTTTCAGCAAAAAAACATCAAACATATACCCTAATCGCAGGAAATGCCTTTCCACAAAGGCCATCCGAGAAGGTACATGTTTGATGATCATATACCTATCATGTACCTAACATATACCTCATTATATACCTTATTATATACCTTCGATTTAGCAATTTGAATTCACAATATGACTTTTGGAACTCCTTGATAAGAGGTACAAGTTCAGGTATATAATAGGTATATGTTAGGTACATGTTGGAGCAACATATACCGTACCTCAAATCCTTTGTGCATCGAGGTTTCAGACGATGAAGGTATATGTTTGTATAAAATCTCTGCTAACCATTATTCTGCAAAGTATACCACTACCCCGCCCTGCCAGTACGCTTACAGGAATACTTCTGTGCGCCCCTATCCGCACTAGAGTGCGTCGCTTACGTACTGAATAAAGACACCAACTTGTAGAATAAAAGCCTCCTATTCAACGTTAAATTCTTTTTTATGTGCAATAAGCGCTTCCCTTCTACACAAAGAAGACTTCTGCTTTCAAAAGATAATACCCATTGCTGATGCCCCGTTTACCCGTAGCTGATCATCAATCGTTGGGAAGCAGATTGCTTGCCGTAGCCAACTTGATAACTTACCTCACTCTAACTTTGCAAGATGCCAGCAAAAGAGTTGAAAGTACCACCCTAAAAAAATAATAAGGTATACGGATAGCAATAATCACGTCATGATTCATTATAATCCTGACAGGATTCAATAAAAACACGTCAGGATTTAATTATTTTTAAATCGCACAATGTCTGCGTCAGTAGTCAATCCATGACATCCAAAATAATCAGAGGAATGAACCCAAAACGGAACCTAATAATTCCCATAAAATGTTAAAACAGGACGGATATTTCTCCCAAAATAAAAATCGGAAACTGACTGATTAGGCGAGGTAGAATAGGATTTTCCTTCTTCGAATTTGTAAGCTCCTCCAAATGTCCAATAATATGGAAATACACCTACGGAACTTAATTGGTAAGCCCAGAAATAACCTCTTAATTCTAAATAATCAATTGTTCCTTTCTGCCCTCCTGCAGGTAAAAAAATCAAAGATCCATTACTGCCTTGTACTAACAAACCATTTACACCATTTGACACATAGGTATGTGTTTCAGTATAATACCCTAATTCCCTAACTTGTTCAATTGACGGCATTCCTTCTGTACAATTGCTACTTTTCATAAAGGAAGGATCATGATCAGGCCATGTTATGCTTGTATCGAATGAACCTGGACCTATAGTATGTTCTACCAGATGCGAATAGTTTTCTAATGTAAAAGTAGTTTTTGGCAATGTCTCACCAAAAGCATAATAATCTCCATAATTTGCTGGTGTATATGCTCCAGCATTACAACATCTCCATTTTGTTCCACTTGGTAAATTGAGATCTATATAATGAGGATGATGGTCATCGGGGCATAGACTCCAACTACAAAAACGTGTTTGGCTATAATACCATTCTCCTTCATACTCTACAGCAAGAGTAAAACCATAGATTGTATTTAATTTAAAACAAAAACCTAAAAGGTATTCATCTAACAGTGGTAGCTTAAAATCTATACTTCCGTCCTTATTTTTAATTAGGTATGATAATCTTTTATGTAAAAGGGTATTGGCATTAAGATTGGAAATAACATAGGCCCCTTCATTAATTATTAAATCGCACCTATATTTATTAGCATTGTTATTGTCATATCCCCATATTTTACCTTTAATTGATAAATGATGATCTTCAAGTATAGGTGACACTTCCTCAAGAGTAACCATCATTTCATTAATAGTAACACTATCAATATCATCTATAAGGAATGAATATTCTTTATCGACAGTTGACACAACTGCCGTTTTATCTGCATCATACATGGAATGGGTGATGCTGAGGACATTGGCCAAAGGGATAGATGTTGTAGTACCATTATGATGGAAGTGTAACATCTTGATGACGTTAGTAGAAAACACCATCAAAAAAAAAGCAGTAATAAACGACAAAACAATAATCCTTTTCTTCATTTCTTCTCGATTTTGAAAGTTATGCCATTAACATTCACCAAATAAATACCTTCTTTTAATGAGGAAAGAGAGAATACATATTCACCATCTTCCTGAATTATTTTCTTGAAAATGATTACGCCTCTAATAGTATAAATGCTGACAATACTATTAGATTTAAGAGATGGAAAAAACAAATTCTCTCCATCATACTTGCCCATTATTTTATCTGTATAAATACTCTTTATTCCGTCTGTTTCTTTATTTTCGTATGTATAACGGGCAAATTGATCCAAACTATATGTCACATTAATTGTATTACCAATGATTCTCATCTCCTTTTCATTAAATGTAATAGTTGGCTTTTCTTTCAATGCATAAGCCACTTGATTTCCATTTTTTGTCCATATCACTAAACAATTTCTTACGTCTTTTGCTTTTGCTTCAATAACAACCAATGGAATTATTAAGAGAAGCAAAAAAACATTTTGCAATTTCAATTTCATCACCATTTTACGTTTTTAATTATTTAGTTCATTTTATGATAGTAGCAAAAAAGGAGTGGGCAATTGTTTACCCACTCCTCCTAATAATAAAAATAATTAATCAGCGAGCTTGGCTTTGATGAACTCGCGGTTCAGACGAGCGATGTTGGCGATGGTTTCGTTCTTCGGGCAGACAGCCTCGCAAGCACGGGTATTGGTACAGTTACCAAAGCCAGCCTCTTCCATAGCCATTACCATAGCCTTAGCACGACGTGCAGCCTCTACGCGACCCTGAGGAAG
>JAIKZS010000096.1 GCA_024682035.1 Bacteroidaceae bacterium | reverse complement strand
CAAATGAGTTGTAATCCTGCTATTGGTGGCATTGCGAAAGGGCAAATCGTGCGCGAAATTGATGCCATGGGAGGATTTACAGGCATCGTCACTGATAAAACAGCCATTCAGTTCCGCATTTTGAATCGCTCGAAAGGTCCGGCCATGTGGAGCCCAAGAGCGCAATGCGATAGAGGTAAATATATCTGGGCTTGGCGAGAAGTGTTGGAGAATACACCCAACTTGCACATTTGGCAAGATACGGTAGAAGAATTGATAGTTGAACATGGTGAAGTGGTAGGCTTAAAAACCATATGGGGTGTAACATTTAGATGTAAGTGCGTGATTCTTACCGCTGGTACATTCTTAAATGGTTTGATGCACATAGGTCGAAAGATGGTAGCTGGAGGCAGAATAGCAGAACCTGCTTCGTACAAACTAACTGAATCGATTGCTCAACACGGCATTAGTTTTGCTCGCATGAAAACGGGTACGCCTGTAAGGATTGATGGTAGAAGTGTGCATTTTGAAGACCTAGAAATACAAGAGGGTGAAAACGACTTCCATAAATTTTCATTCTTGGATAATGGTCAGCGACATCTGAAACAACTTACTTGTTGGACGGTTAATACCAACGAGGAGGTGCATGAGATTCTACGAAGTGGTTTGGCTGACTCTCCGCTTTACAACGGACAAATACAAAGCATAGGCCCGCGTTATTGCCCCAGCATTGAAACAAAAATAGTGACCTTTGCTGAAAAGGATCATCATCAGCTTTTCTTGGAACCTGAAGGAGAAAGCACAAACGAACTTTATTTGAATGGTTTCTCTTCTTCTTTGCCGATGGAAACGCAAATTTCAGCCTTAAAGAAAATGCCTGCATTCAGGGATGTTGTGGTGTATAGACCTGGATATGCCATCGAGTACGATTATTTCGACCCAACACAGCTAAAACATTCACTGGAATCGAAGATTATTAAGAACCTATACTTTGCTGGACAGGTTAATGGTACTACGGGCTACGAAGAGGCGGCCGGACAAGGTTTGATGGCTGGTATCAATGCACATGTTAATTGTCAGGGTGGTGAACCTTTAGTTCTTGGCAGAGATGAGGCGTATATAGGGGTACTCATTGATGACTTAGTAACAAAAGGGGTGGATGAACCCTATCGTATGTTTACATCTCGTGCAGAATATCGTATTCTTTTACGTATGGATGATGCTGACATGCGTCTTACCCCCAAAGCACACGAAATTGGGTTGGCAGATGAACACCGATACAGAAGCATGCAATCAAAGAAAGATTGCATAGATAGAATCATTGAATTTACGAAAGAGTATTCAATAAAGCCTGAGACGATTAATGGTGTATTGGAAAGTTGGGGCACTACCCCACTCCGACATGGTTGCAAACTAATGGACTTAATTATTCGTCCACAAGTAACCATTGCAAAAATAGCAGATCAAATTCCTGCCTTCAAGGAAATGTTGAACAATATTCCTGACAGAAAAGAGGAAATATTGGAAGCTGCCGAAATACAGATTAAATATAGTGGCTATATAGAAAGAGAACGCTTTATTGCTGAAAAAGTAAGTAGGCTGGATAATATAAAAATTAAAGGCAAATTCGATTACAACTCACTTCAGTCGCTTTCTACAGAAGCTCGTCAAAAGCTTACCAGAATAGATCCGGTTACCATAGGACAAGCAAGCAGAATCCCTGGCGTTTCTCCTAGCGATATCAATGTACTTTTGGTGTTGGCTCAAGGCAATAACAAATAATTGTTCCTCGTGAAACAAATTTATTTAATTTACAATAAAACTCACTGAATATGAACAACGAAGAATTAAAAAAGAACTTAAGAGTTGTACCAGATTTCCCTATTAAGGGTATTCAGTTTTTTGATGTTACAACCTTATTCAAGAATCCAATTGCCATGAAAGAAATTGCTGATAGGTTGTATGAAATGTACAAAGACAAAGGCATTACTAAGGTCGTAGGCATAGAATCAAGAGGATTCATAATGGCTCCTGTTCTTGCTAACATGCTAAATGTAGGATTTGTTCCCATTCGCAAACCAGGCAAATTACCTGCTGAAACCATAGAGCAAAGTTACGCAAAAGAATATGGTACCGACACGATTCAAATGCACAAGGATGGCATTGAAGAAAATGATGTGGTACTAATACATGATGATTTGCTGGCTACCGGTGGTACCATGAAAGCAGCATGTGATTTGGTTAAACAAATGAAACCAAAGAAAGTGTTTGTTAACTTTATCATAGAAATTACCAATTTAAAAGGCAGAGAAATATTCGACAAGGATGTAGAAATTGAAGCCCTCTTGGATTGTACTGAAGAGTGATATGAAGGATAATACCCCCCTAATCAATCAGGAAGAGAAGCTAAAAGCCATTATAGCATCTCTTCCTGAAAAACCTGGCAGTTACCAATATTGGAATGCTGAGGGGGTGATTATTTATGTAGGAAAAGCCAAGAATTTAAAGAAAAGGGTGTCATCTTACTTTACGAAAAACCATGACTCGCTAAAAACAAGAGTCTTGGTTAGTAAAATTACAAATATAACTTACACTACTGTTAATACCGAAGAAGATGCGCTAAACTTGGAAAATAAGCTTATCAAGAAATACAAACCACGTTACAATGTACTACTAAAAGACGATAAAACATACCCCTCTATCGCCATTCAAAAAAGTGAATTTCCAAGGGTATTTAAAACGAGAAACCTTACCAGCAAGGGAGCTTATTACTACGGACCTTACACACATGTTTCTACGATGTATGCACTGCTGGACCTCATTAAGCAACTATACCCCATCCGTAATTGTCACCATAATCTGACCGAAGAAAGCATAAAAGCAGGTAAATTCAAAGTGTGCCTGGAATATCATATTGGCAATTGTGAAGGTCCTTGCGTTGGAAAACAAAGTAAAGAGGAATATAACCAAAACATTGACCATATAAAAGAGATTCTCAAAGGAAACACCAGAAAGTTAGAACAAAAGCTGATGGCAGAAATGAACAAATTAGCTGATAATCTGGAATTTGAGGAAGCCGAACTAACAAAAAGAAGGTATTTGTTGCTGAAAAACTACAACGCAAAATCAGAAGTTGTGAATTACAGTCTCGACAATATCGACGTTTTCTCCATCGAGGAAAATGAAGAAGGTAAATCGGCGTATATCAACTATATGCATGTGAAGAGTGGAGGCATTAACCAGAGCTTTACATTTGAATACAAAAAACGACTAAATGAGAGTAAAGAGGAGCTTTTATCGCTGGGTATCAGCGAGATGCGTGAAAGATTTGGGAGCAAAGCCAAGGAAATAATTGTGCCATTCGAAATGGAAATGGAAATGAATGATGCGACCTTTACAATCCCTCAAAAAGGGGACAAGAAAAAATTATTGGATTTATCCATGATGAATGTAAAGGAGTATAAAGTGGATCGCATCAAACAGGAAGAAAAGCTTAACCCTGAACAAAGGGCTACAAGATTGCTTACAGAATTACAGCAATTGCTTCATTTAGAGAAACTTCCATTAAGAATAGAATGTTTTGACAACTCGAATATCCAAGGTTCGGATCCTGTAGCTGGTTGCGTAGTTTTCATCAAAGGCAAACCATCGAAAAAGGATTACAGAAAATACATTATTAAAACGGTGGTGGGACCTGATGATTATGCGTCCATGAAAGAAGTGGTATGGCGCAAATATAAGAGAGCCGTGGAAGAAGAGACTCCCCTACCCGACTTAATCATCGCGGATGGTGGCATAGGTCAGATGCACTCTATTAAAGAAGCAACAGATGCACTGGGGTTAACTATTCCTATTGCTGGCTTAGCTAAAGATGATAAACACCATACAAGTGAATTGCTATTTGGCTTCCCTCCTGAAACCGTGGGCATCAAACAATCTTCTTCTTTATTTAAATTGTTGGTAAACATCCAGGATGAAGTACATCGGTTTGCCATCAGTTTTCATAGGGATAAAAGAAGTAAACGGCAAACTAACAGTGAATTAGACGATATTAATGGAATTGGAACTAAAACAAAGAGTATTTTAATCAAAGAATTTAAAAGCATTAAAAGAATAAAGGAAGCTACTATAGAACAATTAGAAGCAATTATAGGTAAAGCAAAAGCTAAAATAATATATGAGTATTTCAGAAATAATGATTAAATTTGACTGCTGAATATGAGAACGGTAATACAAAGAGTAACTCATGCTTCTGTAACCATTAACGGCACATGCAAATCGGCTATCGAGAAGGGTTTGCTGGTGCTACTGGGTATAGAAGAAAGTGATGATGAAGAGGACTTAGAGTGGCTATGTAAAAAGATAGTCAACCTTCGCATATTTGATGATGAAGCTGGTGTAATGAACAAATCAATTAGTGAAATAAATGGTGAAATACTGGTGATTAGTCAATTTACACTAATGGCTTCAACTAAGAAAGGAAATCGGCCTTCATATATAAGAGCTGCAAAACATGAAATATCGATTCCTTTGTACGAAAAGTTTTGCAAGAGAATAAGCGAAATGTTGGGAAAAGAAGTAGGAACGGGCGAATTTGGAGCGGATATGAAGGTTGAATTATTGAACGATGGACCTGTTACCATTTGTATAGACACTAAAAATAAAGAATAATGACGATAGAAGAAGCCCAAAAAGAAGTAGATAATTGGATCAATACTTACGGCGTACGCTACTTTAGTGAGCTTACAAATATGGCTGTATTGACCGAAGAAGTTGGTGAGTTGGCGAGAGTAATGGCCCGAAAATATGGCGATCAATCATTTAAAAAGGGCGAAAAAGATAATATCAGCGAAGAGATAGCTGATGTATTCTGGGTACTTTTGTGTATAGCTAACCAAACAAAAGTTGATTTGACAGAAGCTTTTAAGCAAACCATTGAAAAAAAGACAACCAGAGATAATAAAAGACATATTAATAATCCAAAACTAAAAGAATATGGAACATAATCATGGACATGCACTGGAGCATGAGCATCGTCAAGTACAAGAAAGTAAATATGATGCAACATTAAAGAAGTATAATACTGATCTGAATGATGATGATGTAAATAATTCTGTAGCAAAATTGCTGAAAGAACATTTAGAAGAAAATAACAATATCGAGGTTAAAAAATTGTTATTCAATTGTATAGACCTGACTACTTTGAAGGAAACTGACAATGATGAATATGTGATGGATTTCACCAAGAAGGTGAATAAATTTGATGAAACATATCCTGAATTGAAAAATGTTGCAGCAATTTGCGTTTATCCTTGTTTCGCTGAAATAGTAAGGGACACCCTGGAAGTAGAGGATGTGAATGTGGCATGTGTTGCTGGAGGATTCCCTTCATCACAAACTTATGCAGAAGTTAAAATCGTAGAAACTGCACTAGCCATCAAGGATGGAGCTGATGAAATAGATATAGTAATTTCAGTGGGGAAATATTTGGCAGGAGATTATGAGAATATGTGCGATGAAATCGATGAAATTAAAGAAACCTGCAAAGATCATACGCTGAAAGTTATTCTTGAAACAGGGGCTTTAAAAAAGGCATCTGATATTAAGAAAGCTTCCCTACTCGCAATGTATGCTGGGGGTGATTTCATTAAAACATCAACAGGAAAAATTGGAATATCAGCAACACCAGAAGCAGCTTATGTTATGTGCAATGCCATTAAAGAATACTATGAACTTACAGGTATCAAAAAAGGATTTAAAGCAGCTGGTGGCATCAATACTGTAAAGGACGCCATCGCATATTATACCATAGTAAAGGAAGTATTAGGAGAAGAATGGTTAGACAACAGCTTATTCCGCTTGGGTACCAGTAGATTGGCTAACCAATTATTATCAGAAATTCTTGGTAAAGAAACGAAGTTCTTTTAGTGATCTCTCTCCACTACGTAATCAAGGTATGCCTGAAGAGCTGTCTTGATTTCAGAATCATGAGCATCTGCTAAAAAGGCAGATGCTTTTTCTTTGATTTCATCGATAATTTTATAGGCATAATCAATACCACCATTGGCTTTAGTAAAGGCTACCAATCGAGAGATTTCGTCATCAGTTGCAGTAAATGAACGAACCTTTTCAGCAATCTTCAAATAAGTGGGATCTTGTGTGGAATTCAAAGCATAGAGTACAGGCAGAGTCAGCTTTCCTTCTTTCATATCGTTGCCTGTTGGTTTACCAACCGATGGTTGATCGAAATAATCAAAAATATCGTCCTTGATTTGAAAGCAAAGACCTATATTCTTGCCAAACAAAGCTGCCTTTTCTATAAGCTTGGCAGAAGTGCCAGCAGCAATAGCCCCTGCCCTGCAACATGAAGAAAACAGAATGGCTGTCTTCCTTTCAATAATGTCGAAATAGACATCATAAGAAAGAGTATTGTTAGCGATATTATAGAGTTGTAATAACTCACCATCTGCTAATTTCTTTCCTAAGTTTGCAACAATTGACACAATATCAATATTACCAGTCTTAGCAACTTGATCTAAAGCTGTAGCTAAATAGAAATCACCTGACAATACGGCTATCTGATTGTTATAAAGGGCATTAACAGATGCTTGCCCCCTTCTTTGGTCACTTTCATCTACCACATCGTCATGGATCAAAGTAGCCGTATGCAAAAGCTCTAGGGAAATGGCTGCATGATAAGCAACCGGAGTAACTTTGCCTAACATCTTTGTAATTAACATCAAAAGCATAGGGCGCATCATCTTCCCATATTTTTGGGAAACATGCTCAATAACTTGATTTAAAAGCATGTTTGAAGATGATAACGACGCCTTAAAAAGTTCGCGGAATTCATCCATCTCAAACTTAATAGGACCAGATATTAAAGACAAATCTCGACTCATCACTCATTATTTTCGTACAAAAGTAGTAATAAATTGCTGAAATGTTGTATTTATTTCATACATTTACATGTAAAAAAACTGAAAACGATGAAAACAACTGATAAATTGTTCCTCTTAGATGCATACGCACTTATATACAGAGCATATTATGCACTTATAAAAAACCCAAGAATTAACTCTAAGGGACAGAACACTTCAGCCATCATGGGATTTGTAAATACGCTTGAAGAGGTGCTGAAGAAAGAAAAACCAACACACATAGGAATTGCTTTTGACCCGGCAGGGCCAACTTTCCGACACGAGGCATATCCTGCTTACAAAGCTCAACGGGAAGAAACGCCAGAGGATATACGTAAATCAGTACCTATTATTAAAGAAATAATCAAGGCGTACAATATTCCTATCTTAGAAAAAATGGGATATGAAGCGGATGATGTTATAGGCACTATAGCAACAAAGGCTGGTGAAATAGGGGTTGATACTTTTATGCTGACTCCAGACAAAGACTATGGTCAATTAGTAAAAGACCATGTTTATATGTACCGACCCAAGTTTACGGGTGGATTTGAAACAATGGGACCAGACGAGGTGAAAGCAAAATATAACCTATCCTCTACCCTACAAGTGATCGACCTATTGGGTTTGATGGGTGATGCATCAGACAATATACCTGGTTGCCCAGGCGTCGGAGAAAAAACAGCACAAAAACTTATAGCTGAATTTGGAAGTATAGAAAACTTATTGGCCAATACTGACCAACTGAAAGGTGCTCTTAAAATAAAGGTAGAATCTAACAAAGAACAAATAGCCTTTTCAAAGTTCTTGGCTACGATAAAAACCGATGTGCCCATTTCGTTCGACATGGAGGCTCTAAAATATGAAGCTCCTAATTTGTCAGAACTAAAAAGAATTTTCGACGAACTGGAATTTCGTTCACTCTATGAACGAGTAGTCAACCGAGTAGGTGCTAAAGAGCAAGAGACAAACAATAATCTTTTTGCTGGCACTTTATTTGAACAAGCAAAACCAAGTAACCCCTCTCCTACTCTTCAAAACAAAAAAACTTCTGAAAGTATTCCAATTCAAGGTGATTTGTTTGCAATAAATCCGACTAACCCCTCGAATCTTGTAGAAAATCAAAACCTCAAGGCGTTAAATGATGCTGATGTTGATTATCAACTAGCTGATACAGAGGAAAAAAGAAATAAAATTATCCAAAAATTATTGTCTGCAAAAATTTTTGCTTTAGATACTGAAACTACTGGCACAGAGCCAATGATGGCAGATTTGGTAGGTATGAGCTTTAGCGATGAAGAAAACAAGGCTTATTACGTGCCGGTACCTGACAATTATGAAGAAGCAAAAAAAATAGTGCAAGCATTTAAACCTGTATTAGAAAACGAGGCGTCGATAAAAGTTGGACAAAATATAAAATACGACATGATCATGTTGCACCAATATGGTGTGGAAGTGAAAGGTCCCCTATTCGATACCATGCTTGCTCACTATGTCCTTCAACCCGAACTTCGGCATAATATGGATTATTTGGCAGAAATATATCTTCAATACAAAACCATCCATATCGATGAACTGATTGGAGCAAAGGGCAAGAATCAGAAAAATATGAGAGACCTGAGTCCAACAGATATATATAGGTACGCGTGCGAGGATGCTGATGTAACATTGAAGCTAAAAAAGGTACTCGAGGTAGAACTTAAAAAAGAGAATGTAGAAAAATTGTTCTATGAGATAGAAATGCCATTGGTTCCTGTTTTGGTGAATATTGAAACCAACGGAGTGTTACTTGATACAGAAGCTTTGAAACAAACATCGGTGCTTTACAACCAACGCATGGAAGAAATAGAAAAAGAAATCTATCAACTTGCCAATGGAAAGTTTAATATCAGCTCGCCTAAACAAGTAGGTGATATATTGTTCAAAGATATGAAATTGGTAGAAAAACCGAAAAAGACTAAAACAGGACAATTTGTTACCTCAGAAGAAGTACTGGAAAGCTTACGTCATAAACATCCAATAGTTGGTAAAATTCTTGAATATAGAGGACTTAAAAAATTGCTTAGCACTTACATCGATGCATTGCCTGCCCTCATCAACCCTCGTACTGGCAGAATACATACATCATTTAACCAAGCAGTAACTTCAACGGGACGATTAAGTAGCAGTAACCCGAACTTACAGAATATTCCTGTAAGAGATGATGACGGAAAAGAAATTCGTAAGTGCTTTATTCCAGATCCTGGTTGCGAATTCTTTTCAGCCGATTATTCTCAGATTGAATTACGAATAATGGCTCACCTCAGTGGCGACGAAAATATGATAGACGCCTTTAAAAATGACTATGATGTGCATGCTGCAACGGCTGCTAAAATATATAAGGTGTCAATGGAGGATGTAAATAAAGATATGAGAAGAAAAGCGAAAACAGCTAATTTCGGCATTATTTATGGCATCTCTGTATTTGGACTGGCAGAACGTATGGGGGTTGACAGAAACGAAGCTAAACAACTGATAGAGGGTTATTTTAAAACCTATCCTCAAATCAAAGAATACATGAATAACAGCATAGAAAAAGCACGTGAAACGGGCTTTGTTGAAACAATATTCCACCGTAAACGTTATCTACCTGACATTAACTCTAAAAATGCAACGGTAAGAGGATATGCTGAACGAAATGCAATCAACGCCCCTATCCAAGGAAGTGCAGCTGATATCATCAAAGTAGCCATGGCAAAAATCTATCAACGCTTTCAAGATTATAATTTGAAAGCAAAAATGATTCTACAAGTTCATGACGAACTTAACTTCAGTGTACCAATATCTGAAAAAGAGTTAGTTGAAAAGATTGTCATGGATGAAATGGAGCATGCATATTTGATGCAGGTACCTCTAAAAGCAGATAGTGGATGGGGTAAAAATTGGCTTGAAGCACACTAAAAATAGGTTATTAATAATATTTAACTTTCAATCAGAAAGAACAATTTTTTAACATCAAAGCTTTCATCGTGCATTTTAAAAACCCTTCTTTTAAATTATCAGCTAACATTTTGTCAGCAAAACCACCATTTTGACAACAATAAACACGGTTAGCTGCTGACATATTGCTAAAAATAATTGCAAAATTATTTGTTTTGTCCAGAACAAGTGACTACCTTTGCATCGTCATCCTAAAGGAATGGTGACAATATGTTAGATAATTTAAAAATAGGAGATATAAAAATGAAGACTTTAAAATTTATCATTTTAGCAGCTATGATGGTATGTGGTATCAATGTAATGGCAGATAACCACGACAATTTGATTTACAACAACGAGGAAGTAAATGGTGTAATGGTAGGCCAGACTGTTTACAAGAACGTTGATAACATGTTGGTAAACTACATGCAGTATAACTACAAGTATGATGACCAGCAGCGCATGACTGAGAACCAGAGCCAGAAATGGAATGGTAGCGAGTGGGTCAATGACATTTGCATTCGTTATCAGTACGAGGGCAAACAAGTTACTACTACTTACTACAAATGGAACAAGAACGCTAAAGAATTCGTGCTGATTCCTAGCATGACAGTAACAATGGATGCTGAGACCATGTAAAAAAAACTTCAACCTTAATATAACCTTAATCGCAAAAGCTGTGCTTCAAAAGAGCACAGCTTTTTTTATTTAATTGAAAATTAAAATTATCAAAACTATATAAGAAGTAAAAAATAAGTAAACTTATTTTGTTCTCCACTCGATTTACACTATCTTTGCACTCCAAATAGAAAATCTCTAAAAGATATGGCTTTACAATGTGGAATAGTGGGATTACCCAATGTTGGTAAATCAACTCTTTTCAACTGCCTCTCAAGCTCTAAGGCTCAGGCAGCAAACTTTCCTTTCTGTACTATTGAACCCAATGTGGGTGTCATAACTGTTCCTGATGAACGTTTAGGAAAATTAGCAGAAATAGTTCATCCTGGTAGAATAGTACCTGCCACTGTGGAAATAGTAGATATAGCTGGCCTGGTAAAAGGGGCAAGCAAAGGTGAAGGTCTGGGTAACAAGTTTTTAGGCAATATTCGTGAAACAGATGCCATTATCCATGTACTGCGTTGCTTTGAAGATGGTAACATTACTCATGTGGAAGGCCCTATCAACCCCGTTCGTGATAAAGAAATTATCGATACCGAATTACAGTTAAAAGATTTAGAAACAGTTGAAACTCGCATACCTAAGGTAGAAAAGATGGCAAAAGCTGGTGGCGACAAAGATGCTAAAGCACTTTACAACGTACTTATAAAATACAAAGAAGTACTGAGTCAAGGTAAATCAGCTCGCACCATTCAGTTTGATGACAAAGATGAACAAGCAGCTGCTCGTGGTCTATTCCTGCTAACAGCAAAACCAGTATTATATGTATGCAATGTGGATGAAGCAAGTGTATTGACTGGTAATGAATATGTAGAGCAAGTACGTGAAGCAGTAAAAGAAGAAGATGCTGAGATTTTGGTTATTGCAGCAAGAACGGAAGCTGATATAGCGGAACTGGAAACTTACGAAGATAAAATGATGTTCCTTGAAGAATTGGGGTTGCAAGAGTCTGGCGTTAACAGATTGATCAAGAGTGCATTTAAACTCCTTAATTTGGAAACTTTCATTACTGCTGGTGAGATGGAAGTGAAAGCATGGACCTATCGAAAAGGTTGGAAAGCTCCCCAATGTGCTGGCGTTATTCACACAGATTTCGAAAAAGGTTTTATCCGTGCAGAAGTTATTAAATATGAAGACTATATAAAATACGGAAGTGAAACAGCTGTTCGTGAAGCTGGTAAACTGAACGTTGAAGGAAAAGATTATGTTGTGCAAGACGGCGATATCATGCATTTCAGATTTAATGTTTAAATAATATGACACTGCTGACAATTAACTGGAATCCGGACCCTGTGCTGTTCAGCATAGGCTCTATTGACATCAGGTATTACGGATTGCTATGGGTAATCGG
>JAIKZS010000044.1 GCA_024682035.1 Bacteroidaceae bacterium | reverse complement strand
TTGGCTGTGAATAAGGTGGATTATACGGTGCCTTATGATGTGTCGGCTTATGCTGGTAAGCATGTGGTGTTGCGTTTTGCCATGAATCCTTTGGAGAGGGGGAAGAGTCGCCCTAAGGTGAAGGAGTCGGCTTTTAGTAGTCGGTTGGCGTTGGCCAATAGTTTTGATGCCAGTAACCGTGAATCGTTGTGGCGTCCTGTGTATCACTTTACTCCTGCTTATGGATGGATGAATGATCCGAATGGTATGGTGTATAAGGATGGGGAGTATCATTTGTTTTATCAGTATAATCCTTATGGATCACGATGGGGTAATATGAACTGGGGGCATGCCATCAGTCGCGACTTGGCGAACTGGGAGCATCTGCCGGTGGCTATTGCTCCTGATGGCTTGGGTACTATCTTCAGTGGCTCGGCTGTGGTGGATAAGAACAATACGGCTGGGTTTGGTGCGAATGCGATTGTGGCGTTTTATACACAGGCCAGTGCACGACAGATGCAGAGTATTGCGTATAGCACTGATAATGGTAGGACGTTTAAGAAATATGCTGGTAACCCAGTACTGACGGGCGATGTGGCTGATTTCCGTGATCCGAAGGTGTCGTGGCATGAGGCTACGAAGAAGTGGATCATGGCGTTGGCCGTTGGTCAGGAGATTCGTTTCTACTCGTCGCCTAACTTGAAGGATTGGACGTATGAGAGTAACTTTGGCGAGGGCCAAGGTAGTCATGGTGGGGTATGGGAATGCCCTGACTTGTTTGAGTTGCCGGTGACTGGTACGAACCAGAAGAAGTGGGTGTTGGTAGTGAACATCAATCCGGGTGGCCCATTCGGAGGAAGTGCCACACAGTATTTCGTGGGTTCGTTCGACGGACATAAGTTCGTGAATGAATCACCGAAGGCTACCAAGTGGATGGATTTTGGCAAGGATCATTATGCTACGGTGACTTGGAGCAATGCGCCTGAGAACCGTGTGATTGCCTTGGCTTGGATGAGCAACTGGCAGTATGCTAACGATGTGCCTACCATGCAGTTCCGTAGTGCCAACTCGGTGCCTCGCGACCTACAGCTGTTCCAGTTGGATGGCGAAACCTATATGCAGTCGGCTCCATCGCCTGAACTGCTGAAGATGCGTCAGGAAAAGACCCTGAGCAAGTCGTTCAGTGTGGGGAAGAAGTATGTGGTTGACAAACTGATGGATAACAATGCTGGTACCTATGAAATCGTGATGACGGTGAAGCAAAAGAAGAAGGGTACCTTCAACTTGTGCTTGCAGAACGAGCAAGGCGAGGAAATTGTGTATAGCTTGGATATGGGTGCCAAACAACTGACTTGCACGCGTGACAAGAGTGGGGTGGCTGGTTTCAGCAAGGATTTCGTGACGCCTACCGTGACACAGGTAGAGGGTGGCAACTTGCAACTGAGGTTCTTGGTGGATCGTTGCAGTGTGGAGGCTTTTGTGAACGATGGCCGTTTCGTGCTGACCAATCTGGTGTTCCCTCATCAGCCTTACAACAAGGTGGTAATGAGTGCTACAAGTGGCAAGGTACAGGTGAAAAACTTTACGGTATATAGATTAAAGAATTAATATAATGAGTAATCAAAATCAATCTCAGGTGGCAAAGCTGGTGCCCGTAATGCTCAGTTTCTTTGCCATGGGCTTTGTCGATTTGGTGGGCATTGCCTCTAATTATGTGAAAGACGACCTGCAGTTGACGGACTCGGTCGCTAATATCTTCCCGTCGTTGGTATTCTTCTGGTTCCTGATCTTCTCGGTGCCTACGGGCATGCTGATGAACAAGATTGGACGCAAGCAAACGGTGTTGCTCTCGCTCATCGTAACGGTGTTCTCATTGCTGTTGCCTCTGTTTGGCAATTCGTTTGGCATCATGCTGGTGGCTTTCTCTTTGTTGGGCATTGGCAATGCGTTGATGCAAACCTCATTGAACCCATTGGTGTCGTCTATCATTGGAGGTAAGAACTTGGCTTCCACCTTGACCTTCGGTCAGTTTATCAAAGCCATCGCATCATTCATCGCTCCTTATCTGGCCATGTGGGGCGCCACCCAGGTGATTCCAAGCTTTGGCTATGGTTGGCGTGTGCTGTTCGCCATCTTCCTGGTGGTGGGCGTGATAGCTACCTTGGCATTGGGCGTTACAAAGATCGAGGAAGAGCCCATCGAGGGCAAACCCTCTACCTTTATAGAGTGCCTGCAACTGTTGGGCAAACCAATTGTGCTGTTGTCGTTCTTTGGCATCATGTGCCATGTGGGCATTGATGTGGGTACCAACACCACGGCTCCGAAGATTTTGATGGAGCGCTTGGGCATGACTTTGAACGAAGCTGCCTTTGCCACCAGTTTGTATTTCATTTTCCGTACCATAGGTTGTCTCACCGGGTCGTTCTTCTTGCGCGTTTTGAAGACCCGTACTTTCTTCATCATCAGTGTAACCATGATGGCATTGAGCATGTTGCTGATGTTCTTCGGCGACACACAATGGATGCTGTACCTGGGCATTGCTTTGGTGGGCTATGGCAACTCTAACATCTTCTCCATCGTGTTCAGTCAGGCACTGTTGTCAGTACCCGACAAGCAGAACGAGGTGAGCGGACTGATGATTATGGGATTGTTTGGTGGTACCATCTTCCCATTGATCATGGGTTTTGCCAGCGATGCTGTAGGACAGGCTGGGGCCGTGTTGGTGATGGCCGTTGGCGTGGTATATTTGTTGACGTTTATCAAACAAGTTAAAGCATAATAACATGAAAGATTTTGTTGTTGGAATGGGCGAGGCGTTGTTCGACTGCCTGCCCGAAGGAAAGAAGATAGGGGGTGCCCCAGCTAATTTTGCTTACCATGTGTCGCAGTTTGGTTTCCAAAGCTGTGTGGTGAGTGCCGTGGGTAATGATGAGGATGGCGATGAGATTATGCGCATCTTTAATCAGCGTGGCTTGAACACACAGATTGAACGTGTGCCGTTCCCCACTGGTACTGTGCAGGTGACGCTTGACGAGAAGGGTATTCCATCTTACGAAATCAAACAAAAGGTGGCATGGGATAATATTCCTTTTACCGACAAGCTGCATAATTTGGCACTCAACACTCGTGCCGTATGCTTCGGTTCTTTGGCGCAACGCAGTGCTGTGAGCCACGACACCATTGTAAAGTTTCTCGACGCTATGCCCGATGATCCTGATACATTGAAGATTTTCGACATAAACCTGCGTCAGCGTTTCTATACCCCTGATTTGCTGGAGGAGTCGATGAGTCGTTGCAATGTGTTGAAAATTAATGATGAAGAACTCGAACTGGTAAGTCGCCTGTTTGGTTTCCACTCCATTTCACAGGAAAATAAATGCTGGATTCTGTTGTCGAAATACAACTTGAAGATGCTGATCCTGACATGTGGAACGGATGGTAGTTATGTGTTCACACCTGGCAAGGTGTCGTTCCAACCCACACCGAAAGTGATTGTTGCCGATACGGTGGGAGCAGGTGATAGCTTTACTGGTTCTTTTACTGCAGCTATCTTGGCAGGGAAACCAGTAGAAGAGGCACATAAGTTGGCCGTTGAAGTGAGCGCTTTTGTGTGCACACAGAGTGGTGCCATGCCGGTGTTGCCTGATGAACTGAAAGAGCGTTTGGCCTGACGGCTTGCAACGATGCTGATTAAAAAAGAGCGCTTACCAGTTGGTGAGCGCTCTTTTTTTGGGGGTTCAATTTGGTTTATTTATCTATTCATCTATTCGTCTATTCATCTGCCAGCAAATCCTTGAGAAACTGGTTCAGTTCGTCGTCAAGACCCTTCAGTAACTCGTCGGTCACGATCAGCGTATCATCGTCCATGAGCAATAACTCGGCAATGGTCTCTTTGTCATCGTCCACATACACAAAGGAGAAAGGCTTTATGATGCTCAGACGATTGAAATCGCCAGCATTTTTCATCTCTTGCAGCAGGGTGGTGAGGATGCCGGTTACCACGTCATCGAAATCATCACCTTCGTAGGCTACCCATTCTTTGACGGTGGTATGTCCCAACTCGTTGTCATCGTCATCAAACAGTTTGCACACACCAGTTTGCGAATTGGTTTGAACATGCAAATCTGTAACATAAGTCTCGTTCTCGGCCATAAATCTGCCGATGGCCTTTTGGATGGTGGCCTTGAGCTGGGAGGATGATGAATTGCTTAATTTCATATTACTATGTTTATTTACCGAGCAAATATAAGCATTTTTTATAAAAGTGTATCATTGTTGACTAAAAATCTTCTTCAAAACGCTCCATCTGCATCTTTACACTGGCAAAGCTCTTCTTGCGAGTGTTCAGTCGGTCAAGATAAGAAGTAGCCAGTTGGAATACTTCTGGTTCGCCGACTTGCATGGCGTATAACTGGGCTTTGGTAACCCACTCAATGGCTTTGTCGATGTCTTCCAACATCTCGTTGCCCAACGCCAGGTTGAACGCTGCATACATTTTCTTCTTGATGCTCTTGCTCTGGTCGAAGGTGTTTTGCCACAATGCTACAGCTTCCTCCCAGTTGTCTTCTTTCGCATAAACAGCTGCATCGCGCATGGCTACCGAACCGTTGCTGAAATAATAACGGGTGTCGGACTCCCAATAAGGTATGAAAGTCTTGGCAATGAACTCGCCAGCATGTAGGCTTGATTCATTGATGACTTTTTGATTATTAGGAAGTTCGTGCACAGCAGTGTTGATGTCGCTGCCAAAACCTTGCCAATAGATGCTATCGACCTTGGTGATGGGGGAGCGAGCCCTTAACTGGGGGATGTACACCCTGACAGAGGGGGCTACCTTGACGTCGGTATTGGCAACAAACAGACCAACGAAAGGATTGGCCGTGGCTTTTGTCTCTGCTCGGAGTTCGAGACGCTCGAGGGCCAAGAGGAAGTCAACACCTAATTGCTGGGTCAAATCGTTGACCTCTTCTGGCGTAAGGGTCTGACGACGCTCCTCTTGATCGTTAGCTCGCAGGGCAGAGTCGCAGATAATGACGGCATCGAAATAGTCGCCATCTGCCAAACTCTGCGCCAGGGCTTCGGTAGCTACTTTGCCATCGCCATGTAAGTATTGTGTCTTTTGGAACAGCTGACGGGCATTTACATCGGGTTGGTCGGTAAACTGCCCCTCCATGGATATGGGAGCGTTGGCTACCGTGTTGTTTACTACGGCTACCCTCCTGAGCTCTTGGGGGAAACTCATTTCTGCTGGCAACAGATAGTCAATAGACATGTTGTCGATGCTCCGGCAACTCCAGAGCAAGGTCAGCACAACCCATGTTAACAATACTTTCTTCATGACAGTTAGCAGGTTAAAGTCCTCTACCGTGACAATTCTTAAACTTCTTACCACTACCGCAAGGGCATGGGTCGTTACGACCTACCGTCTTAGGTGCCACGTAAGGAACCCTTTGTTGTTCGCGAGTATCATGAGCTGCAGCAGCTTGCTGAGCAGGATCACCACCACTCACCGTATTGGCATCGCGCTTGTTCTCGCGCATCTGACTCATATCGTTACGCTGTTCGGGGGCAGCTTGCTGTACTTGCTGGGGCTCCTGCAAAGGAATCTGGCCACGCATCAAGATAGAGATGGTGTCGTTGTTGATGACCTCTACCATATCGTCGAACAACTTGGCTGAGTCGAGTTTATAGAGCACCAATGGGTCTTTCTGCTCATAACGCGCATTCTGAACAGAATTACGCAGTTCGTCGAGGCTACGCAAGTTCTCTTTCCACTCCTCATCGATGACATGCAGCAAGATAGATTTCTCGAACTGCTTCACGATGGCCTTGCACTCGGTCTCGTATGCCTCTTTCATGTTGCAAGAGATGTTGTAAACCTTGCGACCATCGGTGATAGGAATCAGGATGTTTTCATACATCTGCCCCTGAGTCTCATAAACCTGTTTGATGACAGGGTAGGCTATCTCGGCCATGTGGTCGGTACGCTGTTTGAATTGATCCATGGCATTGTCGAAAATCATGCCGGCCAAATCTTCCTTGTTCTTGTTCATGAAGTCATCTGCACTGAACGGAGTCTCCAAGGCAAAGGTCTTGAGCACTTCCATCTTGCAATCGTCGTATGTAGCCAACTGGGTGGCATTGAAGCAACGCTCCCAAATCATGTTGGCAATATCCATGCCGATGCGTTCGCCCATCAAGGCGTGACGACGCTTCTCGTAAATAACGGTTCGTTGTTTGTTCATTACATCGTCATAGTCGAGCAAGTGCTTACGAATACCGAAGTTGTTTTCTTCTACCTTCTTCTGGGCATTCTCGATGGAGCGTGTAATCAGACTGTGTTCCAATACTTCGCCATCTTTGAAGCCCATGCGGTCCATGAGGCGAGCCACCTTTTCGGAAGCAAACTTACGCATCAGGTCGTCTTCCAGTGATACGAAGAAGACAGATGAGCCTGGGTCACCCTGGCGACCAGAACGGCCTCGCAACTGACGGTCAACTCGACGTGACTCGTGACGCTCGGTACCAATGATGGCCAAACCACCTGCCTCGCGAACCTCAGGACTCAACTTGATATCGGTACCACGACCGGCCATGTTGGTGGCGATGGTAACGATGCTGCTCTGACCAGCCTGTGCCACAATCTCTGCCTCGCGTTGGTGCAACTTTGCATTCAGCACGTTGTGCTTGATTTTACGCAAGGACAACATACGACTCAAGGTTTCAGAAATCTCCACCGAGGTGGTACCTACCAACACGGGGCGACCTTGGTTGACCATCGCTTCTATTTCTTCGATAACGGCCTTATATTTTTCGCGCTTGGTCTTGTACACGCGATCGTTCATGTCTTTACGGATAACCGGACGGTTGGTAGGAATCACCACCACCTCCAGTTTGTAGATATCCCAAAATTCACCTTCCTCAGTTTCTGCAGTACCCGTCATACCTGCCAACTTGTGGTACATACGGAAGTAGTTCTGCAAGGTGATGGTGGCAAAGGTTTGGGTAGCTCCCTCAATCTTCACTCGCTCTTTGGCCTCTACAGCCTGGTGCAAACCATCTGACCAACGGCGACCTTCCATGATACGGCCCGTCTGCTCGTCAACAATCTTCACCTCACCATTCAACACCACATAGTCAACGTCAATCTCAAACATGGTGTAAGCCTTGAGCAACTGAATCAGGGTGTGCACACGCTCTGCCTTGGTAGAGTAGGTGTTCAGCATCTCATCCTTCTTGTTCAGACGCTCCTCGTCGGTCAGACTGTGGTCGTTCTCCAATTCGGCCAACTGGGTAACGATGTCGGGCAACACGAAGAACGAAGGGTCAGAAGTATAACTACTCAGTTCGTCGAAACCCTTATCGGTGAGTTCTACACTCTTGAGTTTCTCGTCAATCACGAAGTAAAGAGGATCGGTTACCTCGTGCATGCGCTTCATGTTCTGCTCCATATAGATTTCCTCGGTAGCCAGCATACCCGTTTTGATGCCCTGCTCGCTGAGGAATTTAATCAATGGCTTGTTCTTTGGCAAAGCCTTGTGGCTACGGTAGAGGGCCAGGAAGCCATCTTCCATCTCTTTCTTATCTTCAGAGTAAACCATTTTACGGGCTTCTGCCAGGTATTTAGTTGCCAAGTCGCGTTGCTTGGCCACGATGCGCTCTACATAAGGACGGAAATCCTCGAACAACTTGGTGTCGGCATTCTGAGGAATAGGTCCTGATATAATAAGAGGAGTACGAGCATCGTCAATCAACACAGAGTCAACCTCATCGACAATAGCGTAGTTGTGCTTGCGCTGCACCAAGTCTTGAGGACGAGTGGCCATGTTGTCACGCAGGTAGTCGAAACCAAACTCGTTGTTGGTACCAAAGGTAATATCGGCTAAATAAGCGTTGCGACGGGCGATAGAGTTAGGCTGGTGCTTGTCGATGCAATCAACACTCAAGCCATGGAACATGTAGAGAGGGCCCATCCACTCGGCATCTCGTTTGGCCAAGTAGTCGTTCACGGTTACCACATGCACACCGTTGCCGGTGAGGGCGTTCAGGAACACAGGCAGGGTAGCCACCAAGGTCTTACCTTCACCTGTTGCCATCTCGGCAATCTTACCCTGATGCAGAACCACACCACCAATCAGCTGAACATCGTAGTGCACCATGTTCCAAGTAATTTCGTTACCACCAGCAACCCAGTGGTTCTGGAAAATGGCCTTGTCGCCTTCAATGCGCACAAAATCGTGGGTAGTCGCCAAATCACGGTCGAAGTCGGTAGCCGTAACCACAATCTCTTCGTTCTCAGAGAAACGCTTGGAAGTTTCTTTCACAATGGCAAAAACCTGTGGCAGTACTTCGTTGAGCTTTTCCTCGAAGACATCGAGAATCTCTTTCTCTATTTTGTCGATTTGCGCGAAAATAGGTTCGCGTTCTTCTAACTCAGTAACTTCAATTTTTGCTTTTAATTCATCTATCTTCGCACGCTTTTCAATGGCAGAGTCTTGAACATAACGCCTCAGTTCCTGTGTCTTAGCACGCAAAGCGTCGTTATCAAGTTGTTCAATTGCTGGTGAGGCAGCCTTGATTTTATCAATCCATGGCTTGATTTCCCTCATGTCTTTCTGCGACTTGTTGCCGAAGATTTTGGTCAAAAAATCATTAATTCCCATTTATATAAACTTTTTATTATTATCTATTCAAGAAAAATGTGTGATGCACATTTGGGGTGCAAAGTTAGTGTAAACCAAGTGAAATACAAAATGAATTCATTCATTTTTGATGACAAGGTGTTGCCTAACTGGTTTTGAGGCATCCTTTGCGGAAGATTTGTAAGTCTATTTTTTAGCAGCAAAAATAGCTTATTCAGCTAAAGGAAGCAGGGTGCAACCGTTGGGAGCACGGATGTGGATGGCATTGGCAAGGGTAGGGGCAATGCGCTCTGCCACCACAGGCGTCGTAATCGTACCTGCTTTGAAAGAAGGATGTAATAGAATAAGTGGAGCAGGCGTAATGGCCTGACTTACTATCTTTTTAGTCTGTGTTTGTTCATCTACGATCTGCCAACCCGGCAACACTTCGATCACCAAATCGCCAGAACGCTTGCGATGGTAGCCGTTGCGTGTGCGCTCAGAGCGTTCTGTATAAGGAGCTAACAACAACCGGTTGGAGGAATATACTTCGTTGACACCACTGAACTGAACCAAGAACTCGGAGGCTTTTTGTTGGATGTCGGCCATATCGAGGTGCTTATTCTCTATGAGTTTGTGGTTCAAGAAAATCTGTTGATCGTAGTAATGCTCAACATATTCACCTTCGCCATAGGTAGCCATGAGGAACATGTTCAGCAAGGTGGCACAACGGTTCAGGTAAAACTCACCAGTTGGAATGTTGTAAACTGAAAGGTCGTCGTAAACTGGGTCGGTATAGCCTGTGGAGTTGATGCACAACAGCACATGACTCATGCCCACTTTTTGCTCCAACATGTCGAGCAAGTTGGCCAAACAGGTGTCGATGTTGGTGTAAACAGTCTGTAATTCTTGTTCAACCTTTTGTAGAGGTTGGTGTTGATAAGTGCCTGCGTAATAGGTAAGTGACAAGAAGTCAATGGTACTGTCTTCACCCATTTTGCTTTGGCTAAGCAGCTCATCGGCTAATAGGTTCACCTCACTGTTTACAGCAGGGGTAGTCAGTAAATGACGATAGCGATTTACACGATCTTTATCAGTGACCCTGAGGTCTGGACCTTGACGCGTATTATAGTCATCCAGCCAAGAGGGGAAATCTTTATAATAAGTTGAGCTACACCATTTGCCCGTTTCGGGGTTCAGCCAAAATGCACAATTGGCAGCATGACCAGCAGAAAGAATGGCTGCATCGCGGAAAGGCGCAATGGCATATACCTTGGCCTGACTGTTGGTGGCAATTTTCAACTCGTCGGGCAGGGTAGATGAAAGCAACAGGGCTGCCGATGAGTTTTCGTTGGTGTTGTTGCCCATAAAGGCCGTGTCGTCCACACAATTACGTGTGCGTCCTGTTGCTCGCTCCAACCATTCGTTGCCAATGATACCGTTGACAGATGGGGTGGTGCCTGTATAAATGGCTGCCATGGCCGATGCCCTGTCTTTGGCATCGAAAGAAAACTGTACTTGTTGGTACACCTTGCCATCGCGTAAAAGGCGCTTAAATCCTTGTGAACCATAGTAGGGAGCGTAGGCATCTATGTAGTCACTACGCAATTGATCTATGGTGACCGATACCACCAAACGGGTTTGGGCCGATGCTTCGTGCACCTGCCAGCCTCCTATGGTGAGCATCAATATGCTTGCGAGTAACTCTTTTTTCATATTCTATGGGCTTGCGACAACAACCAGTTGCTGGTTGAACGTACCAACAAACAGAGTGCCAAAGGTAGTGCTGCGAGTGGAAATTTCTGGGGAATTACCACCCACAATATGATAAATAATGTTAATTCTATGGTCAGTGCCACCATATACCGACTTTTTTGCATCTTTTTTACCTTGCGAATGAACCAAGGTAACAGCAATAAGTGCAATGGTTGGAAAAGTAGCAACAGGTAGTTGGGACTTACTGTGGGATGCTCGGAGAAAGTAGCCAGGAAAGTCAGCATACATCCGGCAATACCGGCAGTAGCAAATAACAGGAGGTCGAGTCCCCACAAACTTTTTTGTTGCTTAATTCCGTAAATGCTAAGGCCTGCAACTATTATAAATAATAAGGTAAAGCAACGGAAAGGCGTAAAAGGGGTGTCGGGATGTACCTTGTTGGCAGCATCAATTACCACAATATCACGGTTTTCTGTCACCAATGGCTTATTAGGCGTACCCTCGTCTGTATGTATAACTGCCTGGTTAAAATATTGTTCCAGGTATAAGGGGATGAACATCATCAAGCGACGAGAGATGGGCTTGTCGGCTTCACTACCCAAACAAAGGTCGATGCCAAACTGCGACCAGGCATTGTTGGTGGTAAACTCGTGTACCACACTTCTGAACGACTGGCCCGTTGAGGTTGAAACCATGTCGTCGGCATATTGAAGCTGGCCTTGTAAACATTTCTCTATCAAGTCTCTGGGGCGAGTGGCACAATTGTCGTAGAAGAAATTATAACGATACACCCTGTTTTGAGGCTTGTAGTTTTCGTTGAGCAACTTGATGAGTGTGTTTTTCTCCTCCATGCTCAGGTTAATGACCTGCTCCCTGACATCTCGGTTGCAATAAGCATACCAATCAACAAAGTCTTTATAATATTGAATACCAAGTTGGTAGTCGGTCTGTCCTAAGGTAAAACGAAGTTCAAAATTAGGGATGTCGAAACTGAAAATGCCATAATTATAAATAAGGTCAATGTCGCGTGAAGTATTTTTCATGCGAATGGCCGAATGCCCAAATTGATTATATACCTCAACGCCGGGGCCACATGTAATGAGGCTCACTTCCCAGGTGTCGGCTGTGTCAACCGGCAATTCTAGCGAACGTGTTTGTGCAAAGATATTGAGTCCGCTGAGCAGCATCAGCACCCATAAGCTATATTTTAGTTGAATTAGTCTCATTTGGCTACAAAGATAATGCAAAGCAGACAATTTTTATCTCACTTTTGTTTTTTTAACGGCTTTAAGGGCAAAAAACTTTTGATACGTGAAATAAAAGTTGCATCTTTGCAAACGAATTTATACTTTTGATAAATTGTGTACGATTATTAGTAGTAAGATGAGATATAAACAAACGCTTTTGCTGCTGCTGTTGATCTTGGTTTCAGGGGTAGCTGCAGCACAAAACAACACGAATTCGCCATATAGCCGGTACGGTTATGGTCAGCTGTCGGAACAGGGGGCCAGCAATAGCAAAGCTATGGGAGGCGTCGCCTATGGTTTGCGCGATAAGGCACATACCAATTTTGCTAACCCTGCTTCTTATACTGCTGTTGATTCATTGACTTTTATATTTGAGGGAGGCTTGTCGTTGCAGAATACCAACTTTGACAACGGCACTGCCAAGAAGAATGCCAGGAACACCAGTTTAGACTATTTGTCAATGCATTTCCGTGTAGGAACCAAATTTGGTATGAGCTTGGGCTTGCTGCCTTACACCAATGTGGGTTACGATATGGAAAATGTTACCAAAAATACTGAGGATTCGGATAAAACTTATGTAACTAACTACTTCGGTGAAGGTGGTTTGCATCAAGCTTATGTAGGTTTAGCATATAAAATTAACAGAAAATTTTCAATTGGCGCAAATATTTCTTATCTTTGGGGTGACATTGAGCATACCATGATGTTGTCTTTCCCGTATAACGAGGAGGCTTATGGTGTTGCAAAACATGAACATGTAGGCATTAATAGCTTTAAAATAGACATTGGCGCACAATACTCTTATCAATTTGGCAAGAAACATTTTGCCACTTTTGGTGCAGTATTTTCGCCAGGATATAATTTAACTAATACAACCTATACGCAAGAGTTGGTGGGTGTGACGGCTGCGATCACCTCCGGTTCAACTACAGGTATGACGGTTAAACAAAATGATTTGAATGTGAAAAACGGCATTCCTATGTCATTTGGAGCTGGAGTCGCTTATATTTATGATGGTCGCCTGACAATAGGACTGGACCTTACTTACCAACAATGGAGCAAGGTGTCGTTTATGGGTAAAGATGATGTGTTTGTTGACAGAGCAAAGATTGCTTTTGGAGCTGAATTCATGCCTGACCCATTAAGCCGAAACCTCCTGAAGAGAATAAAGTATAGAGCAGGTACCTATTATAATGCACCTTATTATAAACTGGATGGTGTAAGGGCCTCGAAAGAGTGGGGCGTTTCAGCTGGTTTATCGATACCTATTTTGAGAGCGCGTTCTGCTTTCAACATTTCGGCACAATATGCCAGGGTGAATGGGCAGACTTCCAACTTTATACATGAGAACCAGTTAAGGGTGAATATAGGTGTGACGTTCAACGAGCGATGGTTCTACAAGACAAGGGTGAACTAAACTCGGGTTGGGGTGATAGGACGCTGATGTAGATGGAAAGAACTGTATTTTTGAAAACTTTATTTTGAAAACTTTATTTTGAAAGCTTTATTTTTGAAAGGACAAAAATACAGAACGTTGTAAAAAGAATAATTATATAAGGAGATAATAAATTAATAATAACACTTTAAATTTAATCGCAATGAAAATTAAAAATTTACTTGCAATCGCCCTCCTCGTAGGAGGTTTTAGCACTGCTTTCGCTCAGAGCCAGGAGTGCATCACCAATAGCTCTATTGGTCATGAGGCTGTAAAGGCTAAAAACTATGCTGACGCTTATGAACCTACCAAGGCTGTCCTCAAGGAATGTCCTACCATGAAGTTCTACACTTTCTCTGATATGATTGACATTCTTCAGTCATTCCTGAGCACTAACCAAAAGGGCTCTGCTGAATATCAGAAGTATTTCGACGAACTGATGGGTATTTATGACCTGCGTACAAAGTACCTGCCTGAGTTCCGTGCAAAAGGTACACGAGTAAAGTCTGATGCTGCTGCTTTGGCAGATAAGGCTGCTGACTATCTGACTTATGCTCCTGAACCTAATCATAAAATTGCTTATGGCTGGTTCAAGGAATCTGTTCAGGGCGACGGTGTGAACACCAAGGCTTCTACCATTATGAACTTCCTGAATGAATCAATGGCAGTTATGAAGGGTGACGCTTCTCATAGCAATCAGTTCCTGGATGACTATCTGTGGGCTTCTGACCTGACAGATCAGGCTATTGCTGCTGCTACTGACGATAAGGCAAGAGAAAACATGGAGGCTGCTAAGCAGAACGTGCTGGCTGTATTCATCAATAGTGGTATGGCTGACTGCGAAACTCTGCAGAACGTATTTGGTCCTCAGGTAGAGCAGAACAAGACCAATGAAGCTTTCTTGAAGAACACCATCGCTATCTTGCGTATGATGAAGTGTAACGAAAGTGAAGTTTATTTTACTGCTTCTGACTATATGTATCGTATCAACCCAACAGCTGATGCTGCTAACGGTGTTGCTTACATGTACTTCAAGAAGGGTGAATATGAAACTGCTGTTAAGTATTTCGACGAGGCTCTGCAGCTGGAATCAGACAATGCTAAGAAGGCTGAAATCGCTTACGCTATCGCAGCTTCTTTGTCAACTATCAAACAGTGGGGTAATGCAAAGAGATATGCTCAGCAGGCTATCAGCTTCCGCGATGACTGGGGTGCTCCTCACATCTTGATGGCTCAGATCTATGCAGCTAATCCTAACTGGAGCGACGAGCGCTCACTGAACGCATGTACTTATTACGTGTGTGTTGATCGCTGCCAGCGTGCCAAGACTTTGGATCCAAGTTGCGCAGAGCAGGCTGACGAACTGATTCGTACTTATTCTCGTTACTTCCCAAAATCAGAAGATCTGTTCATGCAGGGTCTGAAGAAGGGTGATCGCGTAACTGTAGGTGGCATTGTTGGTGAGTCAACCACTATTCGCTAATGTAACTAAATAATATGCAACTTTCTAAAGTTCGCAATTATAAAACTATTGGCATAACCACTGTCTTTTGGGCAGTGGTTATGCTTCTTTTTTTCTCTGCATGCGGGCGCAACAAAAAGGCATTGGGCGAAGCCATTACAAATCGTGATTCTTTGCCTGCATTGGAGACTCATGATGTGACTACGCTGATTTCCGACTCTGGCATCATTCGTTATCGCATCACCACACCCCTTTGGCTGGTGTTCGACAAACTCAGTCCGTCGCGCTGGTCGTTCGAAGAAGGGATTTACCTCGAAAATTTTGATGAAGATAATAACGTGATGGCCGATATCAAAGCCGATACCGCTTATTATTACGATAAGAAGAAACTTTGGGAACTTCGAGGAGATGTTCAAATAGAAAACCTGCAGGGCGAGCGATTCAATACGGAGCTCCTCTTCTGGGATCAGGATGCACAGAAAGTATATTCCGACAAGTTTATCCGTATTGAACAAAAAGACAGAATCATTACCGGACATGGCTTTGATTCTAACCAGCAGTTTACCATTTATACCATTCACAAGCCCGAGGGCATCTTCTATGTGGATGAAGACAAGATGGCTGCTACTCCTGCCGATAGTCTGGCAAACGAGGAGCCTGCAACTCCTGCCGTTAGTCAGAAACCTGAGAAACCTGCTATATTGAAAGGCTCTTCAGCTACAAAATCGGGGGAGCGTTAATTTTGAGTATAATGAACACCCTATAAATGAATACGTTTGCTTACCTTTTGATAGCCGTACTTTTCTCTGCCTTTTTCTCGGGCATGGAAATAGCCTTTGTCTCTATTGACAAATTGCGTTTTGAGATGGATCGTAAACCGGGTATCACTTCGTCAATCCTTTCTTATTTTTTCCGACATTCAAGTAATTTTATCTCTACCATGCTGGTGGGCAACAACATTGCCCTGGTTATATATGGTATCCTGATGGCACAGCTATTAGATCCTTATATTATCCAATTGGTAGGGGATAATGAATTTTTGCTGCTGTTCATACAGACCATTATTTCTACGCTGATTATTATTGTAACAGGTGAGTTCTTGCCTAAGACATTTTTTAAGATGAACCCACACCTGATGTTGCGTGTATTTGCTATACCTCTTTATATATTATACATTATTCTTTACCCAGTGTCAAAGTTTGCGTCGATGCTTTCTTTCATCATGCTAAGATTGTTGGGCGAGAAGGTGGATAGTGAGGTGAAAGACAAGGCCTTCGGAAAGGTGGATCTCGATTATTTTGTGGCATCAAGTATTGAGAATGCTGAGAATGAAAGTAACTTGGGCTCTGAGGTAAAGATTTTCCAGAATGTGCTTGATTTCTCTACGGTAAAGCTGCGTGATTGTATGGTGCCCCGTACTGAAATATTGGCCATTGACGTAAACACTCCTGTCGATGAGTTAATAAGCACTTTTATTGAGTCGGGCAACTCTCGCATCATAGTGTTTGATAATAATATTGACAATATATTAGGTTATATACATTCGGCAGAAATGTTTCGCAATCGTAACAACTGGGTAAATAATATCAAACCCATGCCGATTGTGCCTGAAACCATGGGTGCACAAAGACTGATGAAGAAGTTCATCAAAGATAAGCAGAATATGGCGGTGGTTGTCGATGAATTTGGGGGCACTTCGGGCATTATCACCTTGGAAGATTTGGTGGAAGAGATTTTCGGTGAAATAGAAGACGAACACGATAGCTCTAATTATGTTTGCAAGAAGGTGGCTGAGAACGAATATGTGCTCTCTGGCCGATTGGAAATTGCACGTGTGAATGAAACATTTGGCATTGGATTGCCCGAATCTGATGATTACCTTACGGTAGGCGGACTGATTTTAGACAGTTATCAGAGTTTTCCTAAGTTGCACGAAACGGTAAAAATTGACAAATTTGACTTTAAAATCATCAAAGTTGCTGCTACAAAAATAGAACTTGTGCGATTAAAAGTCAACGAATAGAGTAATTTGACGATTTTTTTTGAAAAAAAGCAACAGGGTATTGGTATTTTTTTTGTACCTTTGCACCGTTTTTGGAAATAAAAGCCAAAGACATAAAAACTTAACGAATAAAAAAACTTAAAAATTTAAATAATGGCAGCTTTACAAGAAATCAGGTCTCACGGACCGTTGTTGATTGGTGTGATTGCCTTAGGCTTGTTTGCCTTCATCGCAGGTGATGCGTGGAAGGTAATAGCTCCTCGTCAGTCACAAGATGTAGGTGAAGTAAATGGTAATAAAATTTCTGCTCAGGACTTCCAAACACTGTTTGAGGAGTATGCTGATGCCGTGAAGTTCTCACAGGGCCTCACAGCACTGACCGATGAGCAGAATGATGCAGTTAAAGATCAAGTTTGGCAAGCTTATGTCAATAACCAGTTGATCGAGAACGAGGCTTCTAAGTTAGGCCTCACTGTTTCTGACGAAGAAGTACAGGATATCATTAATCAGGGCACAGCTCCTATCCTGGCTAATACTCCTTTTGTCAATCAGTCAACTGGCATATTCGATAAGGACATGCTGAATATGTTCTTGGTGAACTATTCAAACATGAATACATCGAATACTTCAGCCGATGTCATGCAACAATACCAGCAGATTTATAGATATTGGTCTTTTATCGAGAAGACCTTGCGTCAGAATCGTCTGGCTGAAAAATACCAGACTTTGTTGGGCAAGTCAATTCTTTCTAACTCTGTAGAAGCTCAGAATTACTTCGATGCTCGCACTACTCAGACTGACTTCTTGATGGCAGCGCTTCCTTATAGCTCTGTGCTCGACTCATCTGTAGTGGTTACTGATGCCGAAATCAAGGCTCGTTACGACCAGAAGAAAGAGCAGTATCGCCAGTTGGTTGAAACTCGCGATATTCGCTATATCGACGTACAGGTGGTAGCAAGTGCTGAAGACCGAGCAGCTCTTGAGACTGAAATGGAAGAATATACCGAACAGCTGAAGGGTGAGGTAGCTGATTATACAACTTTCGTTCGCCAGTCTGGTTCTGAGCAGCCTTTCGTTAACTTATACTACACAGCAAAGGCTTTGCCAGCTGATGTGGTGGCTCGCTTGGATTCTGTTGGTGTAGGTGGCGTTTATGGTCCTTACTACAATGCAGCTGACAACTCACTCAATACTTTCAAGAAACTGGAAGTTGTTAATATGGCTGACTCTATTCAGTTCCGTCAGATTCAAGTGACTGGTGAAACTCAGGCACGTGTTCAGGAACTGGCTGACAGTATCTATACCGCTATCAAGGGTGGTGCTCAGTTTGCCGAGATCGCTCAGCGTTATGGTCAGACAGGTGAGGCTGTTTGGATTTCATCTGTTAACTATGAAGGTGCACAGGTTGATGGTGACAATCTGCGTTACATCACAGCTATCACTACTTTACCACAGAATGAATTGACCAACATCCACTTGACACAGGCTAATGTCATCATGGAAGTTGTTGCTAAGAAGGCTGTTCAGCCTAAGTACAAGGTAGCTGTTGTAAAGCGTACTGTTGAGTTTAGCAAAGAAACTTACAACAAGGCTTACAATGATTTCAGCGAATTCGTTGCTGCTAACAATACCTACGAGAAGATGGTGGCCAATGCTGAAGATGCTGGCTATCGCCTCTATACCCAGGGTGAAGTACAAAACTCTGACCATACTATTGGTTCTATCCGTAATACCAAAGATGCCCTTAAGTGGGTGTTTGAAGCTAAGGCAGGCGAAGCATCTAGCCTCTACGAGTGTGGCGAAAGCGATCGCTTGATGCAGGTGGGTGTGGCTCGCATTAACAAGGTGGGCTATCGTGCACTGGCTTTGGTACAGGATGAAATTAAACGCGAACTTATTCGTGAGAAGAAGGGTGAGCAGTTGCTCGCTAAGGCTGCAGGTGCTTCTCTTGACCAGCTGAAGGCTATGGACGAGGCTGTGAGCGATTCTGTTAAGCGCGTTACTTTCTCATCTCCTGCTTATGTAGCTGCTGTGGGTGGATCTGAAACAGTACTGAGTGCTGAAGCACTGGTAGGCAAGCAGGGTGTAGCAAGTGCTCCTCTTAAAGGTAACTATGGTGTTTATGTACTGCAGCCTTATGCTCAGAACAAGACCAATGATACTTTCGATGCACAGGTTGAGAAGATTTCTTTGCAGAATACCAAGACTAACATTGCACTTCAGCAGTTTGGCAACGACCTCTACCTGAAGGCTAATGTAAAGGATACTCGTTATCTGTTCTTCTAATCAGGATGAAAGGTTAGTAATATTCAAACATACATGTTTTGAGGGTTGGTTCCCATTTGGGAGCCAACTCTTTTTTTATATTAAAATCTATGAATTATAAAATAAATGTAGTATCTTTGGGCCAATATGAAATGAATTTTAATAAATACAACCATGAAACGAATCTTTTTCTTATTGATGCTTTGCATGACGATAGGTATGCAGGCTCAACAGCGAAACTCTGTAACAAGCATTCTCGAAGTGTTGGATGTTCAAACAGGTGAACGTACTGTTATTAAAGAGTTCCCTTATTTGATTGAAGCCCCCAACTGGACAGTTGATGGCAAGTGGATTATCTACAACAGCAACGGTTTGCTTTACAAGTTGGCAGCTGATGGAAAGGGTGAAGTAGGGCTCATCAATACCGAATATGTGGTGCGTTGCAACAACGATCATGTTCTCTCAACAGATGGCAAGTCTATCGCCGTGAGCTCAAGCCCTTCGCCTACGGGTGGTACCTCACTCATCTATACTTTGCCTTTGGAAGGTGGCACGCCTAAGCTCATCACTCCTTGGGGCCCAAGTTATTTGCACGGATGGAGTCCTGACGGACAGACATTGGCTTATTGCGCATTTCGTAGTGTGGCCGAGGGTGCTGATATCTATACTATTTCTGTGAATGGTGGCGAGGAAAAGCGCCTGACTACTGCCGAAGGACTTGATGATGGTCCTGAATATAGCCCCGACGGCAAGCATATTTGGTTCAACAGTGTTCGTACTGGTCTTATGCAGGTATGGCGCATGAATGCTGATGGTTCAGAGCAGACCCAGATGACTTTCGACGAAACCCGTAACGCATGGTTCCCACATGTATCTCCCGATGGTAAGCAGGTGATTTACATTACCTATCATGTGGGCGATTTGGAACCCGGACAGCATTTGGCTAACTATAACGTTGAGTTGTGGCTGATGCCTGCTGCAGGCGGACAGCCAAAGCGTGTGGCGGAGCTCTTTGGTGGTCAGGGCACTATTAATACCAATTCTTGGGCACCAGATAGCCGTCACGTAGCATTTGTCAGCTATCGTCTGAACGAAAAGAAATAACGGAATATTCAAGTACGGAAACAATTTGATGGCTAGTTTATTCGTTGCTAATCACTCAACAACGAATAAACTAGCCATCATCGATAACCTTTATTTGCCCATCCTGAATTTCTTTGGCGACACTCCTAACTGCTTTTTCACAAATTTGCCGAAGAACGACAGACTGGGAAATCCCATCTCATCAGAAATCTCTTTAATCGGTTTGTCAGTATATTTCAGCATGCGAACAATGGCGTGAATGGTGGTTTCATGAATTAGTGTAAGCGCCGTACGCCCACACATCTGCTTCACTACTGCAGAAAGATATTTAGGCGTGACATACAGCTTGTCGGCATAATCTTGTACATAGCGCACACGCCCTTCGTTTTCAGCCAGCAGTTGCAAGAAGTTCCTGTATAGCTCGTCACCTTGAGTCACCTGATCTTTGTCGAAATCAACAGTGTCGGATTGGTTCGTAACGGCCAGCAATTCAAAGATTACACAATTCACCAGCGACATCATGATGGCTTGGTAGAAAGGAGTGTGTTCACCATTAATCTTCAAGTCAGTCAAATCATAGTAATGAGAAAATAGTTTCACGTCATTTTCGCTGATGTCAAGCACGGGATTATTCTGCAAGTAGTACAGCTTTTTCCAAATATTCTTTGTCATAAACACCGAGCTGTTCAAAACGCGGGTAGATATACCGATAATCTTAACTTTGAAATTATCAGTCAGGCGCATGATATTAGAATAAATAGAATGTGGCATGCCCAACAAGAGCTGATTACGCTTCAGTTGAAAATTGCTGCCGTTCATTGTTATTTGTCCTACGCCACTCAGACAAATAATTACAATAATGGCTTCCATCTCAACAGCACCTAATCTTATGTTAGACAAGTTCTCTATATCATCTATCAGGAAAAGGTCACCATCAAAATAATCGACGTAGTCTTCATTTTTTAAATATTCAATACTGATTCGTTTCATGGTCAATTGTTGTTTCGGTGAAAGAGCAAATTTGCTCCCAATTTTTTATAATACTTCCTATCAGGGTAAATTGATTCTTAGCCCTGATTAAGTTTTGTTGCTCGTAATTTATATGATAATACACGTTACCATTCATGTAATCGGTTAGGAACCTTACACTTTGCATAAGTGGAAACAGCAGAATAGAGTAGGGCAACAGTTCTTTTTCTACTGGTGTAAGCATGTTTTTAGTTGCCTGTATATAGCCATCGTGAAAGGCTTTAAACACATCGATGTTAAACCCCACGTGATTGTAAGCCCTATCGTTTTCGTTTGTCAAATTTGCTGCAGTACGCAGGAAGTCACCATAGTCAGAGGTAACATATCCCGACATCACCGTGTCAAGATCAATCAGACACAGCACCTCGCCATTTTCGTCGAAAAGCATGTTGCTCAGCTTGGTGTCGAAATGACAAATGCGTTGTGGCATCTCCTTGAACCGGTCAAACTGAGGTTTAAAATAATCGTAGTACATCACCAGGGCTTCACGCAAATCGCCTATGCCCTTCAAGTCCCGATGGCTCTTGATGGCATTAGTGTGTGCTTTTTTCATTTCCCTCATTCTGAAATCAATGTCGTGGAAATGAGGAATAGTAGGACGCAACTTTGTTGGAAAATCGGCCAGCATGCTTTCGAAACGCCCTATGGCAGCACCACCTTTCCGGTATAGTTCAAGACTCATTTCGGGCTGTTCAGCATGAGGAATGAATACCATCATGCGCCAGTATTTCTCGCCATTGGTGAAATATGACTTCCCCGATTGCGTAGGCACCAAAGTTACCACCTTTCGGTCGATGTCAGTTTCACCTAGCTCCACCAACTTCTTGCGCAGGTGTTTCGTCACCTTGCTAATGTTGTTCTGCAAGCGATTCACATCCTTGAACACAAAGTTATTGATGCGTTGCAGTACATACTGTGGCGCATCGGCACCTTTCGTCCAAACAAGGTATGTATCGTTAATCAGTCCGCTTCGTAGCGGTTTTACTTTAGCAATGTCCTTTACCTTAAATTGCTTAGCAATTTCTAAATTAGTCATAATTAAGAATTTTGGTGTTATTGTTAAAGCGTAGGACAATTTGATTTAAAAAGCATATTTAAAGCCTTTAACCTTGTCCTGTCCGCCACGAGTAAAGTCAGGAATCTCCACCGGCACACAGCCATTGTCCATAGAGATGGCCGATAATTCGCCAATGCAACACCACTCAGCCAAGTCGTACACATCCATATCCAGTGGCAATCCGTTGCGCAGACAATACACCAGTCGGTAGTCCATGATGAAATCCATGCCACCATGTCCGCCCACCTTTTTGGCTGTCTCTTCTAAGTCTTTAGTTAGGATAGGACTCCTGTAAGCCTCCATTACCTTGTCCTTTGCTTCGTTGGTAAGTGTCACCTCATAGCGCTCATCGAATTTCTCAGGCAAGAGAGAACGATCCAACTGTTGTGGCAATACACAGAACTGCTGTACAGGATATTTGCCTGCATATCCTTTAGTGCCTACCACCTGGTACATACGGCTATAAGGCCGAGGGGTCATCACCCCGTGCTCCAGCAAGATAGTAGCCCCGTTTTTGGTCTTTATCATCGTGGTAGTCTGGTCGCCGTTCTTGAAATCAGTCACCGTTTCACCCGTTGTCTTCAAGATATGTGCTGGTCCGTTTACAGCCTTCGTATCCATCGCCACCAATGTTTGCAGTTGGTCGCCTCGGTGAATGTTCAGTACCTGACAAATAGGACCGAACCCGTGGGTAGGGTAGATGTCACCTCTGTGTGTCCGGTTGAAATCCATGCGCCAGTTGTTCCAATACTCTTCCCAGTAAGGATCAAGATTATGTAAGTAAGCACCCTCCACATGCAGTACCTCGCCAAAGACGCCCTGCTGTGCCATGTTTAGTGCAGTAAGCTCGAAGAAATCATAGCAGCAGTTCTCCAATTGGATGCAATGCTTGCGCGTGCGTTCAGAAGTATCGATGAGTTGCCATATATCCTTCAGAGATGTAGCCGATGGCACCTCAATGGCCGCATGCTTGCCGTGCTCCATTGCGTACAGGGCCACAGGCACATGGTGAATCCAGTCGGTAGCAATGTAAACCAAGTCAATGTCATCGCGTTCGCACAACTGCTTATAAACCTCTGTGTCACCACTGTAGGCTGTAGCCTCGGGCTTGCCCGCCTTGCGTAATATTTCTTGGCACTTTTCCACATTTTCAGGCACTACATCACAAAGGGCCACTATCTTCGTACCAGGTATGTGCGTAAATCGCTCAACTGCATCTGGGCCTCTCATGCCCAATCCTACAAATCCCACGCGTACCGTTTCCAGTTTCGGAGCAGTAAGCAGTAATACATCCTTTTGCCCCTCAGGCCGTTGAGGAACTACCGTCTTAATAGGTTCAAACGCTTTGTTATCCTCTTTTGGAGATGACGTACAACTTGTTATAAGTAATCCAGCTAATAAAAAACTATAAATATAGCGAAACATAGTTGTTTAGTATTAAAATAGGTTATCACAGTTCAAAGGTAACGAAAATATTAAAAAAACCATGTATCTTTGCAAGTAATTCTTTATCTTTGCGTAAAATTTTCGATTATGTTGAAAAAAATCATTATAGGTCTTTGGATTCTGCTCGTCATCGGATTGGCAGCCATGTACTTGGTGTTTACCGGCATCGCCAAGGGATGGATAGGCTATATGCCTCCCGTAGAAGATTTGGAAAACCCGAATTATAAGTTTGCCACTGAAGTTATTTCAGAAGACGGCGAGGTGCTGGGCACCTATTCTTACAGTAAGGAAAACCGTGTGTATGTGGGCTATAACGAGATTGCCCCCAACCTTATAAATGCTCTAATAGCCACCGAGGATGTGCGATTCTACAATCACTCGGGCATTGATTTCATTGGTCTTACACGTGCTATCATCAAGCGTGGTGTACTCATGCAGCGCAATGCCGGAGGGGGCAGTACACTTACGCAGCAGTTGTCTAAACAGCTTTATTCACCAAGTGCCAGCAACATCATGGAGCGTGCCATGCAGAAACCCATCGAATGGGTGATTGCCGTGAACTTGGAGCGTTATTATACAAAGGAAGAGATCATTACCATGTATCTCAATAAGTTTGACTTCCTGAACAATGCTGTGGGCATCAAGACTGCTGCTCACACCTATTTCGATTGTTCCCCTGCTGATTTGAAAGTCGAAGAAGCTGCTACTTTGGTGGGCATGTGCAAGAATCCTTCGCTCTACAACCCTGTGCGTTTCAATGAACGCTCACGTAGTAGGCGTAACGTGGTATTGGGTCAGATGGAGAAAGCCGGTTACATTACTTCTACAGAGGCTGACTCGCTGAAGGCTTTGCCACTGACGCTGCATTACAATCGTGTTGACCATAAAGAAGGTATAGCCACTTATTTCCGTGAATACTTGCGTGGCGTGCTCTCGGCCAAGAAGCCTGAGAAGTCGAACTACCGTGGCTGGCAGATGCAGCAGTGGTATGAAGACTCGCTCGACTGGGAGACGAATCCACTGTATGGTTGGTGCGAGAAAAATGTGAAGAAAGATGGTGAGAAATACAACCTCTATACTGATGGATTGAAAATCTATACCACTATTAACAGTCACATGCAACGCTATGCCGAAAATGCGGTGGAGGGGCACCTTAAGGATTTGCAAAAGCAATTCTTCAAGGAGAAATCGCGCTCCAAGACGGCTCCTTTCACACGTAATCTTACCTCCGATCAAGTGACGGAAATCATGGATCGTGCCATGCAGCAGAGTGATCGCTATCGCAACATGAAGAAAGCTGGTGCCACCGATGCCGAAATTAAAGAGGCCTTCAATACTCCGATGGAGATGTCGGTGTGGAGTTGGGATGGTATGCGTGATACGGTAATGACACCTCTCGACTCATTGCGCTACTACAAGTATTACCTGCGCTCGGGCTTCATGTCAATGGACCCTCGCACTGGTCATGTTAAAGCTTATGTAGGCGGACCAAACTATAATTATTTCCAATATGACATGGCTATGCAGGGCCGTCGTCAGGTAGGTTCTACCATCAAGCCATACGTCTATACACTGGCTATGGAGAACGGTTTCTCACCTTGCGATTTGGTGCGCCACGTATCATATACCTTGCTTGACGAGAACAATCGCCCATGGACACCTCGCAATGCCAGTAACAAGCACTTGGGCGAAAATGTCACCATCAAGTGGGGCTTGGCCAATTCCGACAACTGGATCACGGCTTACCTCATGGGCAAACTCAGTCCGTACAGTCTGAAACGACTCATTCATAGTTTCGGTGTGCGCAACCAGGCCATCGATCCAGTGGTGTCACTTTGTTTAGGTCCGTGTGAAATATCAGTAGGTGAGATGGTGAGCGCCTACACTGCCTTCCCGAACCGTGGCATTCGTGTGGCCCCTGTGTTTGTGTCGCGCATTGAAGATGCCGAGGGCAATGTGTTAGCCACCTTCACCCCTGAGGTGCAAGAGGTTATTAGTGCCTCCAGTGCCTACAAGATGTTGGTCATGTTGCGTGCCGTTGTCAACGAGGGTACCGGTGGGCGCGTTCGCCGTTTGGGTATCAGTGCTGATATGGGTGGTAAAACAGGTACCACCAACTCAAACTCCGATGGCTGGTTCATGGGCTTTACCCCCTCACTGGTGTCGGGCTGTTGGGTAGGTGGCGAAAACCGTGACATCCACTTTGATACTATGGCCTATGGACAGGGCGCATCTATGGCATTGCCTATTTGGGCTGCCTATATGAAACAGGTTTACGAAGATCCTACTTTGGGCTACGACCAGAATGAAAAATTTGTATTCCCCAAAGACTACGATCCTTGCAGTGACGACGGTGTAGATATGACTAACAACACGGTGGCCGAGGGGTTAGATGATATTTTTGAGTGACGATTGATATTTGACGACTATGAAATATATATTATGTATAGGTAGTAATACCGACCCACAGCAAAATATGACTTTGGCGGTGAACGAACTTACACGCCACTTTCCTGGTATTCATTTCAGCAGTGAGCAGATATCAGAGCCGATGGGTACGCAACGTCCCGACTGCTTTCTGAACCGTGCCGCTTGTTTTGAGTCAGATATGGAGTATGAAGAAGTACGAGCCATCACCAAGGAAATTGAACGTAAGGCTGGCCGTACTCCAGATGAAAAGTACAAGGAAATTATACGATTAGATGTCGATATACTACAAGCTGGCACCCAGCGTTTCAAGGAACACGACTGGCAGCAGCTATATGTACAGCGTTTGTTGCGTCAGCTGGAACTGCGTTTTGTGGGCATCATCCCCGCTCGCTATGCTTCTACGCGTTTTCCTGCTAAGCCTCTGGCTCTGTTGGGAGGTAAGCCCGTTATCCAGCGTGTGTACGAACAGGTGTCAAGTGTGCTCGATGATGCTTATGTGGCAACTGACGACGAGCGTATTTTCAATGCAGTACAAGCCTTTGGCGGTAAAGTGGTAATGACATCTACTCATCATAAGAGTGGCACCGACCGATGCTGGGAAGCATATCAGAAAATTGGGGGCGCATTTGATGTGATTATCAATATTCAAGGAGATGAACCATTTATTCAGCCCTCTCAGATAGAAGCCCTAAAGGCCTGTTTCCTTGATGATCATACGCACATTGCTACTTTGGCCATGCCGCTTTCACCTAATAGCGGACTTTCGACCATTGACAATCCAAATGTTGTGAAGATGGTGGTCAATAAAAATATGAATGCTCTTTATTTCAGTCGGTCCATTATTCCTTATCAGCGCAATGTGGAGAAGGCTGACTGGCTATCACACCATATTTATTATAGACATATAGGACTTTATGCTTATCGAGCCGAAGTGTTGCAGCAAATCACAGCTTTGGCACAGTCGTCACTAGAATTGGCAGAGAGTCTGGAGCAATTGCGCTGGCTGGAAAATGGCTATACCATCAAGGTAGGCGTAACAAATATCGAGACCATAGGCATTGACACACCTGCCGACCTGGAGCGGGCAGAAGCCTTTTTACAACAACAGAAATCCTGATTTCAAGTTTCCATGATCGACCGCAG
>JAIKZS010000115.1 GCA_024682035.1 Bacteroidaceae bacterium | reverse complement strand
AATGCCAAGCGCTTTAACTAAAATTCCTTTTTGGCCTTCGGTAGCTTCACGCACACACACATATTTTGAAGTTGTGAAAAATTCGTATTCTTTAGTCGTACTTTTCTTCAAAAATGTGGTTTTCTTCTCTAGTTCAACAATATCACCTAATTTGTATGAATCAGAACTCATTCCTAATATTTAAGTAAAAAAAATATATTATTCTCAAAAATGTAGCACAAAGTTATGGTTTTTATTGATTAACACCAAACATTATTCACAATTAATTGTATAAAAGCCTCTATTTGTTTATAAGTACTTAAATATCATGTATTATTTAGAATTTCAAAAAAACATCATCCAATCAAAAAAGTTGCTACTTAGATTTGATTTAATGAGTGAATATAAGGTGATTAATGGGGGCTAACCAGAGGCACAGAGAGACGAAACGAAAGGCAATGCATAAACTGTGTTTATTGTTTCAGGGAAAAAAGGTGGTGGTTACAAGAGAAATTTGTATATTTGGGAACTAATTCTATGGTTATGAAAATAAAGAAAGGATTTGTGTTACGCAAAGTGTGCGGTGAAAATGTGATTGTGGGCGAAGGATTAGAAGCCATTAATTTTGGAAAATTACTGGCACTGAATGAATCGGCAGCTTGGCTGTGGAGCGAGGCTCAAGAGATGGGAAATTTTAGTGCAGAGGAGCTGACAGAGCGCCTGTGTAACGAATACGATGTAATGCCTCTTGAAGCACAACAAGATGTAGCTGACATGCTGGAGCAATGGCAGCAACTGGGGGTTATAGAGTAATAAAGGAAAATCAGAGGATTTACTGTGGCTGTGACACAATGCGGTCGTTATGGTAAGTAATAGTACGTGTGTTGCCGGCAGCATCAGTCTCCGTAAACTCACCCTCTTTCTTACCCTGTTTGAAGTTGCCCTCATAGCGCGTTCCAGTCTTGTCAATGCGCACACCATGCCCATCTTCCATGCCATTCACGAAATGGCCCTTGTAGCGAGTACCATCAGTCTGCTCAAGCGTGCCCTCGCCATTGAATTCGTTATTGGCCCATTCACCCTCATAGCTGTCGCCTACATTCCAATGATAGGTACCCTTGCCATGTCGCATATTCTCATGCCATTGACCTTCATAAACAGCGCCGTTTTCCCAGGTAAAAGTACCCTGTCCTTCTTGCATACCGTTCTTAAACTCACCCACATATTTATTGCCGTTAGCATAGTGATAAACGCCTGTACCCGTGCGTTCTCCATTCTGGTAAGCTCCTTCGTAACGATCGCCAGTGTTGAATGAGTAAATGCCCTGTCCATGCTGCATATCGTTGTGCCACTCCCCCACATATTTGTCACCGTTGGTAAACAAGAATGTGCCTGCGCCTTCACGCAAATCATCTTTCCAAGAACCACTATAGCTACTGCCATCATTCCAAGTAAAGGTACCCTGCCCTTCTTTCTTGTCGGCATGCCACTGTCCATCATACTTCGAACCGTTACGCCATGTGTAAGTACCGGTACCCTCACGCATATCGTGGTCCCAATCACCTACATATACATCACCCGTGTAATAATACATGGTACCTTTACCTTGTTGGTAGTCCTGGTACCACATGCCATCGTAGCGGTTATTATTCTGAAAATAATAAATGCCATGGCCATGCTGCTGGTCTTGAAACCATTCACCCTCATACTTCTCACCGTCAGTAAAAATATAAGTACCAGTGCCTTGGCGCTTACCCTTTACATACTCCCCTTCGTAGGTATCACCTGTAGGGAAAGTGGTTTTGCCCTTGCCGTTGGGTCTGCGTCCTTTGAGTTCACCTGTATATACAGCTCCATCGCGGAAAGTGTAAGTGCCTATTTTGATGGGCGATGAGAAGACATTCTTGATCTTGTCAACAAAGCCCGTATTTTGATTGTCTTGCGCTGTCATGGTGACAGGCAGCAGACAAAGAATCGTCAATATGATAGCTGTCGTATGTTTCATAATGCTGCAAAGGTAAGAATAGTTCCTTAAATGAGAAAAAATGTGACTAATATTTATGACATTTTTTCACCAGCCACTACTTCTGTTAAAGTGTCTTTATTTAAATACGTACAAGCCAAACGCTGCAATTCTTGGGGTGTAATGCTGCTAACCACCTGCCACATACGGTGGTAATAATCGCTGGGTAAACCATGGGTATGCAAATAAATCCAAGCATCGGTCAGTGCGAGTCGTGAGTCATAGGCTCGTAGCATATCGCCCTTCATGCTGCTACGCAACAGTGCCAATTCGTCAGCACTTACGAGTTCTTTCTGCAGTCTATCTATCTGGTGATAGGTTTCTTCCAACAGGGGTTGCACAAAACGATGGTCACAGTCACTGAGAATCATCAACGTATTGTCGAAATCAGAGGGATTGAGCAAAGCATAGATACCATAGGTAAGTCCTTTCTTCTCGCGTACACTCATCATGAGGCGACTGCCGAAATAGCCTCCCAGTAAGGTGACAAGCACACGCAAGGGCAGACAATCAGGATGCTGCAGTCCGATGGTAGATTTGCCAATCAACACCGAACTTTGTCGGGTGCCTGGCATTTCCTTGAACTGCTTTGTAGCTGGACGCAGTGGCACGGTCTGGATCGTGGCTTCACTCGCCACTTTCGCTCCGCCAAAGGGTTGCCCAAAAGTATGAGCAATCAGATCAAGACAATGATTGGTGATATGTCCAGCCAAATAGATGCTCAGGTTGTCATGGTGGTAGTGCTGGTGATGGAAAGTCTGCAATAAGCAAGCATTAATAGACTGGTAATCGGCAGCTTCTGCATATTGGCCCATAATGTGCTGCGGACCATAGACCGAGCGCATGAAGAGGCGACGGGCCTGTGTGCTGGGCTGCTGCATCACCTCCAGGTGGCGTTGCAAATTATTTTGCTTCACTACCTCAAGTGCCTGAGCGTCGAAGTTAGGTTCTTTGATCATCTGCTCTAACAACGCTATGACGGGCTCTAAGTACTTGTTAAGGGTATATACGGTAACAAACGAGTACTGGAACGACACGCTCTGCTCCAACCAAGCCCCGTAGTAGTCTAATTTTTCAGCTATCTGCGCTTGGTCAAGCTGACGGGTGCCCTCGCGCAACATGCGGTTCGTAAACAAAGCCTGCAAGAGTTGTGACTGGTGGAGGGTGCCTGCATGAAACACCAAGTCGATGCGCGTCACCTCCACATCGGCAGCATCGAGCAACCAAAGTTTCACACCATTGGGCAACTCATGGCACTGTGTTGCCGGAAGATCATACTCCTCTAAACTGTGCAAAGATGGTCGTTGACTGCGGTCGATCATGGAAACTTGAAATCAGGATTTCTGTTGTTGTAAAAAGGCTTCTGCCCGCTCCAGGTCGGCAGGTGTGTCAATGCCTATGGTCTCGATATTTGTTACGCCTACCTTGATGGTATAGCCATTTTCCAGC